>NZ_JBMOWY010000037.1:0-50698 GCF_049310345.1 Stenotrophomonas sp. GZD-301
AGCAGGCGGCCGGCATGACGGCCAGCCAGCGGCCGGCATGACCGCCGGCAGGCGGCCGGCATGACCGCCAGCAGGCGGCCGGCATGACGGCCAGCCAGCGGCCGGCATGACCGCCAGCCAGCGGCCGGCATGGCCGCCAGCCAGCGGCCGGCATGACCGTCGGTCAGCGGCCGGCACGACCTGCGGTGTTTACCCTACTTCGGCAGCAGGGTCAGTTCGTCCAGCACCCACATCGTCGGCCGGGTGTCGCCGGTGAAGCGCACGCACAGGTTCTGCGTGCCCTTCAGCGACCGCGGCAGCGCGGCTTCCAGGGTGATGAAACCGTCCTTGCCGGGCGCGGCCGGCAGCGGCACGGTCGCCAGCGGGGTGCCATCGCACTGGCCGTTGAGGATGTCCATTTCGCCGTGCGCGCTCCGTGCGGGGCTGAATTTCCGCTGCGGTTCGTCGTGGGCGAGCTGGAAGTAGTACGGAATCTGGCCGGCACGCACGCGCAGGCGCGCGATGCCGTCCAGGTCCGCGTCCTGCCAGAACCAGCACGGATTGAAGATGTTGACGTTGAAGATCGCCCGCGTGCCGTCGGCCGGGCCGTCGTCTTCCAGCCGCAGCAGCAGCTTGCCCTCGCCCGGGCACAGCGCCAGGTGCTCGTCGGTGCGGCTGAGCAGCGAGGCGGCGGTGATGTCGAAGCGGCTGGCCGCCCGGGCCAGGGCCTTGCCGTCGAAGAACGCGGCCGCCTGCAGCGCGACCGGCAGCGGCTGCTGCAGGGGGGTGCTGTAGCGCGGCGACTGCGGGGTGACCGCGCTGCCATCGGTGCTGTAGCGGATCTCGTAGCCCAGCGGGTTGTGCAGCGTCAGCGTGGCGGTGCCGGCCTTGCGGTCGTCGCGGCTGTCCAGTTCCACCTCGAACGGGGTCTGCGCGTAGGCGATGCCCATCGCCTGCCACCGCTGCAGCTGGGTCGGCAGACGCGCGAGGAAGTCGCCGTAGTCGCGACGATCGCGCGGCGACCAGCCGGTTTCGGCCACGGCGGCCAGCCGCGGGAACAGGTTGTGCTGCAGGCGCGCGTAGCTGCGCGTGTGCTCGGTGAACATGTTGGCCTGCAGGCCGAGGATGTGCTGCTGCTTGTCGCGGGCCAGCGCATCGGGCACCGGCTCGAAGCCGTACACGCGCGCCAGCGGCGTGGTCAGCGGCCGGCCCGGCGGCTCGTTGTCCGAGGCGGTCTGCAGGTAGTCCATGTACATATCGGTGACCGGCGACATGATCACGTCATGGCCTTCGCTGGCGGCCTTCAGGCCCCCTTCGGTGCCGCGCCAGGACATCACCGTGGCTTCCGGCGGCAGGCCGCCTTCGAGGATCTCGTCCCAGCCGATCAGGCGGCGGTCGTGCTGCTCCAGGTATTTCTCCAGGCGCTTGATCAGGTGGCTCTGCATCTCCATCTCGTTGCCCGCGCCCAGCTCGCGCATGCGCGCCTGCACCCGCGCCGAGGCTTCCCACTGGTCCTTGACCGCTTCATCGCCGCCCACATGCACGTACTTGGCGGGGAACAGGGCGATCACTTCCTCCAGCACGTTCTCCAGGAACTGGAACGTGCTTTCCTCGGTGTTGAACAGGTTCGGGAACACACCCCATTCGCTCAACGGCGTGAGCGGGGTGTCCAGCGTGCCGAGTTCGGGATAGGCGGCAATCGCGGCGGTGGCGTGGCCGGGCACGTCGATTTCCGGAATCACCTGGATGTGGCGCGCGGCCGCATAGGCGATCACCTCGCGGATCTGCTCCTGGGTGTAGAACCCGCAGTACGGGCGCGGCGCTCCGGTGGCCGGATCGCGGCCGCCGTCGCCGGCGGGAATGCGGCAGCTGCCGACCCCGGTGAGCTTCGGATAGCGCTTGATCTCCATGCGCCAGCCCTGGTCATCGGTGAGATGCCAATGGAAGGTATTGAGCTTCTGTTCGGCCATCGCGTCGAGCACGCGCTTGATCTCGTCCAGGCTCTGGAAGTGGCGTGCCGAATCGAGCATCAGCCCGCGCCAGCTGAAACGCGGGGCGTCGTCGATGCGCAGCGCCGGCACGGTGCCGCCTGCGCCGGCCGTGGCCAGCTGCGACAGCGTCGCCGCACCGTAGAACAGACCTGCTTCCGTGGCGGCCTGCACGGTCACGCCGGTGCTGCCGGTGCGCAGCTGGTAGCCTTCCGCGCCGGTCTTGAGTGCCTTGTCCAGCACGAAGCGCACACCGTCCTTGCCGCGGCCGGCCTGCACCTGCAGCGCCGGGCCGCCGCTGTCGCGCAGCAGCGTGGTGAACTGCCCCGCCACGCGGCGTGCGGCATCGCCATCGGCATGGACCGGCGTGGTGGCGGTGACGGTATAACCGGCACCGTCAATGCGTTCGACCTTGGCCGGCACGGGCATCAACGGCAGCGAGCCGGGCAGGGCGCGCGGGCCATCCGGCGCCTGGGCATCGGCGGCATGGGCCAGCGGTGCGAGGGAAACGGCCAGTGCGAAGGTCAGCAGCGACAGCGAGGTACGACGGGTGCGGGTGTGCATCGGGTCATTCCTTTGTAGCGAATCGGGTCCACCTGTAAAAACGGGCCCGGAGGTCCGGGCCCGTCGTTCAGGCGTTCAGCAGGGTGTGGCGTGGATCAGTACTTGAAGCGGAAGTTCAGATAGTACTGGCGGCCGTTGCTGTAGAACGAGGTCGGGATGGCCGAGCTCTGGTAGTACTTGTACGTCGGGTTGTTGAGGTTCAGCGCATCGAAGCTGACGCTCAGCCAGTCGGTGGCCTTGTAGCTCAGCGATGCCGACAGCGTGCCGAACGCATCCTGGTAGTACGGATTGGCGCCGGACAGGCTGATCAGGAACTCCGAACGGTAGGTGTAGCTCAGGCGTGCGCCGAAGGTGTCGTTCTCGAAGTAGGCACCGACGTTGTAGGTGTTCTTCGAGGTACCCAGCAGGTTGTTGGTGCCATCGGCCCAGGTGTGCGAGGAGCTGCCATCGGCGTAGGTGTAGTTGGCATTGACGCCGAAGTACTCGCCGATCGGCTGTTCGTACACCAGTTCCAGGCCGCTGACCTTGCCATCGGCATTGATCGGTGCGGACACCTGGTAGGCCTCAAGCTGATGGGTCAGCTCGCTGAACAGCATCTGGGTCTGCACGTCGAAGGCGATGTAGTCCTTCATGTTCATCGAGAACACGCCGGCCGACAGCAGGCCGCGCGGCATGAAATACCACTCCAGGTTGGCGTCCAGGTTGGTCGACACCGTCGGCTTGAGCTTCGGGTTGCCGCCGCCGCCGGTCTTGTTCAGATCCGAACCCCACGACGATGCACCCAGGGCCGAGTAGTCCGGCAGAGTCTGCGTCTGCGAGGCGGCGAAGCGGAACACCAGGTCTTCGGCCAGGTCGAACTTCAGGTTGGCGCTGGGCAGCACGCGGCTGTGCTTGTTCTCGAAGGCCTGCGCCTTCCACATGCCGAACAGGCTGCGCACATCGGCATTGGCCGCATCCTGCACGGCCAGGTAGGTGTCGATGTCCTGCTTGATGTTGACGTAGCGCAGGCCGAAGTTGCCGGCCCAGCGATCGCCGCTCAGGTTGGCCTGCACGTAGGCGCCAAAGTTCTTCTCGGCGACCTTCCACTCGGCGCCGTAGTTGTGGCGACCGTCGGGACCGTCGTTGTTGGCCAGCCAGGTGGAGTTGTTGAGGATCGCGTCCTTCAGTGCATCCGGGGTGAAGTACCACAGGTTGCGCGGGAAGGTGCCACCGATGTCCTTGGCGAAGCCGCCCGGATAGTTGGCGGTGGCGCCGTTCTGCAGTGCGGCCCAGATGTTGCCCGGGGTGGCGCCTTCCGGCGACAGTGCTTCACGCTTGTGGTCGGCATAGCGCACGCCGAAGTCGATCGAGCTCAGGGCGCCGCTGGTGAAGTACTGGCTGAAGTCCAGGTTGACCCAGTCTTCCTTGTCTTCGGCGGTCACTTCCTGGTTGCCCCAGGTGCCGAAGCTGGTGACGCCGCTCGGACCGATGTTGCCGCCGACGTTCCAGTCGATCGGCGAGCCATTGCCGTGCGTGCTCCAGCTGGCGCCACCGCCGTTGGCTGCGGTGACTTCGGCGATGAACTGGCGCGGGGTCGAGCCGGTGCCCTTGGTGGTGCCGACCTGGAACTTGGAGTTCAGGTTGTCGTTGATCTGCCAGTCCGCGTCGAAGGTGACGTAGTTGGTCTTGGCGGTGGCTTCGCGGTAGATCATGTCGTACACCGCGTAGTCGGTGCCCGGACGACCGGTGTAGGTGGCGTTGGTCAGCACGCCATCCTTGATGGTGTAGCCCGGGTCCGGCGCCTGCGACTTGGCGAAGCTGTTGCCGAACATCATGAAGTTGCGGTTGTAGTTGTTGGCCTCCATCTTCGAGCTGAACCCGCTCAGGGCCAAGGTCAGATCGTCGGTCGGCTTGAACTCCAGCGTGACCAGGCCGCCCTTGCGCTCGCGGGTCTGCTCGAACAGGGTCGAACCCAGCAGGCCGGGCACGTTGACGCCGATCAGGTCCGGGTTGGTCGCGGCGACCGGGTCGGTAGCGGCGATCTTGAAGAAGCCGCCGGGAATTTCCTGCGCTTCGCGGCGCAGCTCGCGCTTCTGGTAGAAGCCCTGCAGCAGGACGCCGAAGCGGCCGTCGTCGCTCTTGTAGTTGAACAGGGCCGACAGCTGCGGATCGGTCGAATCGGCCTGGTCCGAATTCACCGCACCCACCGACGCTTCGGCGGTGAACTTGTTGGCGAAGCCGAGCGGAGTGCGGGTGACGATGTTGACGGTGCCGGTGGTGCCGCCGTCCTGCAGCTTGGCCTGCGAGGACTTGTTCACTTCCACCGAGCTGACCAGCTCGGACGGCAGCAGCGAGTAGCTGACGCTGCGGCCGACGTTGTTGCCCTGGCTGAGCACGAACCAGTCGGCCGAGGCCACGGTGTGGCCGTTGATCAGGGTCTGGGTCAGGCTCGGGCTGGTGCCGCGCAGGCTGACGCGATCGGCTTCGTCGAAGCCGCCTTCATCGGCGCTGGACGAGCTGATGTTGACGCCGGGCAGCCGCTGCAGGGTGTCGGCGACGTTGTGCGCCGGCAGCTTCCCCACGTCCTCGGCGGTGACCACTTCCAGGCGCGCGTTGGCTTCGCGCTTGGTGTCCAGCGATTTCTCCATCGAGCCGCGGATACCGGTGACCTGCACGGTGTCCAGGTCGGTGGCGGTCGGGGCGGAAGCGGGGGCCTGCTGCGCGTGGGCGCTGAAGGCAAGGCAGCTGACGATCGCTGCAGAAAGCAGGGTCTTGCGGGTGTTCATGATGTCTCTCCTCATCACTCGATGGTTGCCGGCTGCGGCGGTCGTTTTGCGGTTGCGTTGGCCTGCGCGGGTGTAGAGCATCCCGGGCGGTGTCGTGCCACGTAGTGCGTGCTGCGTTTTCGGTACGGTGATCGATGCTGCGAAACGGATCAGGCGTCCTGACGGCCCAGGTACCAGCTGGCGGCGCCGATGACGCCCAGCTGCCCGTGCTCGACCACCTTCACGGGAATGCGTTCCAGCGCTTCGCGCATCGGCCCCTTGTTGAGGTAGCGCGCGACGAAACTGCTGTTCAACAGGAATTCGCGGATCTGCGGCAGGATGCCGCCGGCCAGGTACACCCCGCCGGTGACGCCGTACTGCAGGGCCATGTCGCCGATCGTGCTGCCGAGCAGGCCGCAGAACACCTCCAGCGCCTGTCGCGCCTGCGCGTCCTGGTCGGCCATCGCCGCGGCGGTGATCGCATCCGGGCTGGCCAGCGTGGGGGTCTGGCCGTTGATCGCGCACAGCGCGCGGTACAGATTCATCAGCCCCGGGCCGGACAGTGCCTGCTCGACCGACACGTGCGAACGGTCGCGCAGCATCTGCCGCACGATCGCCATTTCAAGTTCAGTGGTGGTGGCCAGGGTCGGCTGGCCGGCTTCGGTGGCCAGCACCACCGCGCCGTGCGGGGTGGGGATCCACACCGCGGCACCCAGCCCGGTTCCCGGGCCGACCACCAGGGTCGGGCCGCGCGGCGCGGTGGCCGGGCCGGTCAGCTGCAGCACGCCGCTGGCATCGACCTGGGCGGCGGCGTAGGCCACTGCTTCAAAGTCGTTGACGATATAGACCTGGTCCAGGCCGACCTCGCGTTCGATCTGCCGGGCCGACAGCGGCCACGGCACATTGGCGGTGATCACCGTGCCGTCGTCGCGGGCATAGCCGGCGGTAGCCACCACGCAGTGGGCCGGACGCGGGCTGTCGGCGAGGAAGTCGGCCAGGATCGCGCTCAGCCCGGGATAGTCGGCATTGCGGAACTTGCGGTACTCCAGCAGCTGCACCGGATGGGCCGGATCCTGGCTGGCCTGGACCCGGGCGACCCGCACATGCGTCCCGCCCACATCGGCGGCCAGGAACGGCGGCAGCGCCGCGGAGGCGGCATGGGCCTGGACAGAGTGGGCAGCTGCGGTCACACGGACTCCCTTGGGTGCGCACGGCCAGGCTGGTGCCCGGCGATTGAGGCGGAGTCTGTAATCGTTCTGACAACGATGTCAACGATAACCTCACACTTTCGATGGTGCGCTGCAACGGGCGGTTGCGCGGGAAAACGTTTTCACCGCACTGCCGTCATGTTTTCGCAAACTCCCTGAAAACCGGGGGTGTACGCCGGCCCTGCTGGCGCGGCGCGGTGGTTTGCGCAGGTGCAGCATGACCGTATGACAGCGCGAGGCCGCAGCAAGTTGTTGACAAAGACAGCGGGCGCGTCGAATAAATGTGACAACGTTGTTCCCAGCCACTCTTCCGATGCCGCCCCGCGCGCCGTCGATGCAGGAGCCTTCCAGATGTCTGCAGTGCCTGCTGCTTCCGCGCGTTCCAGCGTGGTCACCTCGATCCTGATCATCGGCGTGCTGTTCTTCCTGATCGGCTTCTTCACCTGGCTCAACGGCCCGCTGATCACCTTCGTCAAACTGGCCTTCGAGCTGGACGAAGTCGGCGCCTTCCTGGTGCTGATGGTGTTCTACCTGTCCTATTTCTTCCTGGCGCTGCCGGCGTCGTGGATCCTCAAGCGCACCGGCATGAAGAAAGGCCTGAGCCTGAGCCTGCTGGTGATGGCCGGCGGCGCGGTGGTGTTTGCCCACTACGCGCAGCAGCGCTGGTATCCCGGCGCGCTCAGTGGCCTGTTCATCATCGGCAGCGGGCTGGCCCTGCTGCAGACGGCGGTGAACCCGTACATCAGCATCCTCGGCCCGATCGAGACCGCCGCGCGGCGCATCGCGCTGATGGGCATCTGCAACAAGATCGCCGGCATGCTCGCCCCGGTACTGATCGGCACCCTTGTTCTGCACGGCATCGGCGACCTGGATGCGCAGGTGAAGGTTGCCGATGCGGCGTCCAAAACGGTGCTGCTCAACGACTTCGCGGCCAAGATCCAGCTGCCGTACATGGCGATGGCCGGGCTGCTGGTGGTGCTGGCGGTCGGCGTGCTGTTCTCGCCGCTGCCGGAGCTGAAGACCTCCGAGGCCAACGCCACTCCGGCACGCGCGGCCGGCGTGGCCGAACGCACCAGCATCTTCCAGTTCCCGCACCTGTGGCTGGGCGTGTTGTGTCTGTTCGTGTATGTCGGCGTGGAAGTGATGGCCGGCGACGCGATCGGTACCTACGGCCACGGCTTCGACCTGCCGCTGGACCAGACCAAGATGTTCACCTCGATCACCCTCGGCGCGATGCTGGTGGGCTACCTGGTCGGGTTGGCGCTGATTCCGCACCTGGTCTCGCAGTCGCGCTACCTGAGCATCTCGGCGGTGCTCGGCGTGGTGTTCTGCGCCGGGGCACTGCTCACCCACGGCTATGTGTCGGTGGGCTTCGTGGCCGCGCTGGGCTTTGCCAACGCAATGATGTGGCCGGCCATCTTCCCGCTGGCCATCCGTGGCCTGGGCCGCTTCACCGAGACCGGCTCGGCGCTGCTGGTGATGGCCATCGCCGGTGGCGCGATCATCCCGCAGGCGTTCGCGGTGCTGAAGCAGCATTTCGACTTCCAGTGGGTGTTCGCCGGCCTGATGATCCCGTGCTACCTGTACATCCTGTTCTACTCGGTCCGGGGCCACCGGGTCGGCCTGTCCCGCGACGGCCAGTGATCGGCGATCATGGACGCTCCACGGAACCCGCAGGACAAGAGCATGCGCAGAGCGACCATCAAGGATGTCGCCGAACGGGCCAAGGTGTCGTTGAAGACCGTTTCGCGCGTCATCAACAATGAGCCTTCGGTGATGCAGGCCACGCGGGCACGCGTGCTGCGCGCCATCGCCGAGCTGGATTACGAGCCCGATCCCGCTGCGCGCAACCTGCGCACCGGCACCACGCTGGTGGTCGGGCTGGTCTACGACAACCCCAACCCGTACCACATCATCGGTGTGCAGAACGGCGTGCTGGCGGCGTGCCGGGAGACCGGCTTCGGGCTGCAGATCCATCCGTGCGACTCCAGCTCGCCGATGCTGGCCGAGGAGCTGGCCGACTGGGTGCAGCGTTCGCGGCTGGCCGGGCTGGTGCTGACCGCGCCGATGTCCGAACGGCGGGACCTGGTCGCGGCGCTGACCGCGCGCGGCATCAAGCTGGTGCGCATCATCGCCGCCACCGCCGACCCGGAAGACGGTGCCTGCGTGTTCGTCGACGACCGCGAGGCCGCCTACGAGATCACCGAGCACCTGATCCAGCTCGGCCACCAGCGCATCGGGTTCCTGTGGGGCGGCAGCTCGCACCGCTCCAGCGGCGAGCGCCATGCCGGCTACGAGGCGGCGCTGCGCGACTACGGCATGACCATCGACAAGCACCTGGTGGTGCAGGGCGACTACACCTTCGACGACGGCTTCCGCGGCGCCCGCCGCCTGCTGGCGCTGCGCGAGCCGCCCACCGCGATCTTCGGCTCCAACGACGAAATCGCCGCCGGCGTGCTGGCGGCGGCCAAGTCGGCCGGCATGAACGTGCCGTATGACCTGTCCATCGCCGGCTTCGAGGACAGCCCGTTCTCGCGCCAGTCGTGGCCGCCGCTGACCACCGCCAAGCAGGCCACCGAGGACATCGCCCGGCACGCCGCGCGCCTGCTGATCGCGCAGCTGCGCAGCGATGCCTACGACGATGCGCCGCTGCAGCTGCAGAACCAGGGCTTCGTCCCGCAACTGGTGGTGCGCGGTTCCACCGCTCCGATGCGCCCGCAGGGTGCACGCCCTCCCTCTCCTGAAACGACCTGAGTCCCCATGTCCCTGCCTGCTCCCCACGAGACCCTGATGTACCGCGAAGCCGCGGAAGCCGCCGACGTGATCGCCGCGCAGTTCGCGCGCAACCAGGTCGCGGTGGAAACGCTGGCGGCGAGCCTGCGCGCTGCGCCGCCGCCGTTCGTGGTGACCTGCGCGCGGGGCAGCTCGGACCATGCCGCCACCTATGCCAAGTACCTGCTGGAAACGCGGCTGGGGCTGGTCACCGCGTCGGCGTCGCCGTCGGTGGGCTCGGTTTATGAGGCACCGCTGCAGCTGCGCGGGGCGCTGTACATCGTGATTTCGCAGTCCGGCAAGAGCCCGGACCTGCTGCGCAACGCCGAGGCCGCGCGTGCGGCCGGTGCGCGCGTGGTGGCGCTGGTCAACGTGGAGGATTCACCGCTGGCGCAGCTGGCCGAGACGGTGATTCCGCTCGGCGCCGGTGCCGAGCGCAGCGTGGCGGCGACCAAGAGCTACCTTGCCTCGCTGTCGGCGATCCTGCAGCTGGTGGCGTACTGGAGCCAGGACGCGGCATTGATCGCCGCGTTGCGGGTGCTGCCCGACGCGCTGCGCCAGGCCTGGAACAGCGACTGGTCGTCGCTCACCGACGGTCTGGTGCCGGCGCACAACCTGTTCGTGCTCGGGCGCGGTCTGGGCCTGGGCGCGGCGCAGGAAGCGGCGTTGAAGTTCAAGGAAACCTGCGGCCTGCATGCCGAAGCCTACAGCTCGGCCGAGGTCAAGCACGGGCCGATGGCGCTGGTTGGCCCGGGCTTCCCGGTGCTGGCCTTTGCCCAACCCGATGAAACCGGCGCCGGCACCCGCGCGGTGGTGCAGGAGTTCGCCGCGCGTGACGCGCAGGTGTGGCTGGCCGATGTTGGCGGCGACCTGGCGCTGCCGGCTGCGCCGCACCCGGCGTGCGCACCGCTGCTGGCGGTGCAGGCCTTCTACCGCGCGATCAACGCGCTGGCGCTGCGTCGCGGCCACAATCCCGACCTGCCGCCGCATCTGAACAAGGTGACGGAAACCGTCTGATGAAAACCGTCCTGCGCAACGCCCGCATCCTGGCCGGTGACGACTTCCGCGACGATCTCGCCGTGGTGATCGAAAGTGGCCGCATCACCGCGCTGGTCTCCGACGCCGCGCCCACGCTCGGCCAGGCCGACGAACAGGTGGACCTTGGCGGCGGCTGGCTGCTGCCGGGCTTCATCGATGCCCAGGTCAATGGCGGCGGCGGCGTGCTGTTCAACAACACGCCGGACGTGGCCACGCTGCGCACGCTGGCGCAGGCGCATCGGCGCTTCGGTACCACCGGTCTGCTGCCGACGCTGATCAGCGATGATCTGCAAGTGATGCGCAGTGCCATCGCCGCCACGCGCCAGGCGATCATCGACGGCGTGCCGGGCGTGCTCGGCATCCACCTGGAAGGGCCGTACATCGCGCCGGCGCGCAAGGGCACCCACGATGCCAGCAAGTTCCGCGTGCCCGATGCGGCCGAGATCGCGCTGGCAGCCTCGCTGGACAACGGCGTGACGCTGCTGACGCTGGCGCCGGAACGGGTGCCGCTGGACAGCATCCGCGCGCTGGTCGAGCGTGGCGTGGTGGTGGCCGCCGGCCATACCGCGGCCAGCTATGAAGAAGCCCGTGCCGGCCTGGAGGCGGGCATCCGCGGGTTCACCCATCTGTACAACGCGATGTCGCCGTTGACCGGCCGCGAGCCGGGCGCGGTCGGCGCGGCGCTGGAAGACCGCGACAGCTGGGTCGGCATCATCGCCGACGGTGTGCATGTGCATCCGGCCAGTCTGCGCGTGGCGCTGGCGGCCAAGCCGCGTGGCAAGGTCATGCTGGTCACTGACGCGATGCCGCCGGTGGGGGCCGATGACCCCAGCTACGTACTGTATGGCGAGGTCATTACCGCCGTGGATGGCGTGGTGCGCAATGCGGCCGGCTCGCTGGCCGGCTCGGCGCTGGACATGGCCACCGCCGTACGCAACGCGGTGCAGCTGCTGGGGCTGCCGCTGGCCGAGGCGGCGCGCATGGCGTCGACCTATCCGGCCGAGTTCCTCAACCTGGATGATCGTTACGGCCACATCGCCGAAGGCCATCGCGCCGATCTGGTGCTGCTGGACGATGCGCTGCAGGTGCGCAGTACCTGGATCGGCGGTCAGCGCGAAGACGCATGACCACCGCCGCATCCCCGCGCATGGGCTCGATCGACGCGCTGCGCGGGCTGACCGTCGCGGCGATGCTGCTGGTCAACAATCCGGGTGACTGGGGGCATGTGTACGCCCCGTTGCTGCACGCCGACTGGCATGGCTTCACCCCGACCGACCTGATCTTCCCGCTGTTCCTGTTCATCGCGGGCGTGTCGATGGCGTTCAGCCTGGCGCCGCGTGCGCACGACCCGGCGACGCGGCCGGCGCTGCGCCGCGGGTTGCTGCAGCGCGCGCTGCGGATTGTGCTGGCCGGTGCGTTGCTGCATCTGCTGGCATGGTGGCTGTTCGAGCTGCCGGCCTACCGGTTGTGGGGCGTGCTGCAGCGGATCGCACTGTGCGTGGCGGTGGTGGGCCTGTTGGCGATCCACACCCGTGCGCGTACGCAATGGGCGGTGATGGTCGTCCTGTTGCTGGGCTACGGCATCGTGCTGCTGAGCGGGGCGTCGCTCGACCCGTGGGTGAATGTGGCCAGCCGCCTGGATACCGCGCTGTTCGCGCCGATGCTCTACAAATACACCGCCGCAACCGGACTGGGCCACGATCCGGAAGGCCTGCTCAGCAGCGCCGGTGCAGTGGCCACCACACTGCTGGGCCTGCGTGCCGGTGCCTGGCTGCGTGCCGGCCAGTTGGGCCGGCTGGGCGGCCTGGCCATCGCATGCCTGGCGCTGGGCGCGCTGGCAACGCTGTGGCTGCCGCTCAACAAGAACCTGTGGACGCCCAGCTTCGTACTGTGGGCAGGCGGATGGTCGGTGGCGGCATTGCTGGCCGCGCACCTGCTGGTGGACCGTGCGGGCGCTCCGGCGGTGGGCCGGCGCTTCGGCGTCAACGCGATTGCGGCCTACCTCGGTTCATCGGCGATGTCGCTGGTGCTGGTGGCGAGCGGCGTGTGGGCGGGAGCCTACACCTGGCTGGCGGCGCGGCTGCCATCGGCGTCGCTGGCATCGCTGTGCTGCGCGCTGGCATTCGTGGCGCTGTGGTGGGGCGTGATGTGGGTACTGGACCGGCGACGGATCTACCTGAAAATCTGAACAGGGCACCGCGTTTTCAGCGCTGCCGGCATTGACCGGAGCATCACTCCCGCTCCGTATAACTACCGGGGCCGGTCTGCGTGGTTCCACTGTTTGGCCGGTGTCGTATTTCCCGCCCCCGCAAAGGACAGGTGTATGCGCACCACGCCCGCCACACCGGCACCCACGTTGTTGGCCGTCTGCACGGCGCACTGGATCGCACTGGGCCGCGGCAGTGCGGTTGGCACGCTGTTGCTGGTGGCCGCCGCGCCGGCCTGGGCGGGCTGCGATACGCCCGCGCCCACTGCGGGCCAGACCGTCACCTGTACGGCCGCGGCGCCCAATCCGCAGACGGTGGGCATCGCCGGTGCGGCCGGCGCCTCGAACATCACCATCAACGTGGGCAGTGCCGCGCAGGTGGCCGTTGCCAGCGGCGCGGCCATCGTGCTGCCGGGCGGGACCGGTCACCTGATCAACAACGAGGGCCGCCTGGCGACCGCCGCCGGTACCGCGCTGCAGCTGGGTGGCAGCAGCCGCGTGGTCAATCGCGGTGTCATTGCCGGCACCACCGGCGGCATCGTCTCCGGTGCCGGCGACGATCGGCTGGAAATGCTCGCCGGCAGCATCAGCGGGAGCGTGCAGCAGGGCGAAGGGCGCGACGCGCTGGTGCTGCGTGGCGGTGTCATCGATGCCGTGGCGCAGGGCGACGGTGACGACCTGTTCGAGATCAGCGACGGCAGCGTGACCGGGCTGGTAAGCCAGGGCAATGGTCTCGACACCTTTTTGATGACCGGCGGCACTGTCGGCGCCCTCGCGCAGGGCGATGGTACCGACCGCTTCCGCATGACCGGCGGACGCATCATCGGTGGCTTCGACGACGGCGACTATGCCGAAATGACCGGCGGCCAGATCGGCCGCGTGAATCTGAAGCTGGAGGACAACACCTTCCTGATGTCCGGCGGCACCATCGACGGGAATCTCGTCGCCGCGTTCGGCAACGACACCATCGTGGTATCCGACGGCTACATCGGCGGCAACATCAGCGTCAGCGGTGGCAACGACAGCCTGACCCTCAGCGGCGGCACCGTACGTGGCGAAGTCCGGCTCAGCCTCGGCAACGACCGCATGGACTGGCACGACGGCGGCGTGGTGTACGGCCTCGTCGATTTCGGCGATGGCGATGACGTGGCCACGCTCGCCAACCTCAATGCCAGCCACCTCGGCGCACTGCCGCGCTTCGACGGCGGCGCGGGCAACGACGCGCTGAGCATGCGCAACGTCACCACCAACGGCGTCGCGCGCTTTACCGGCTGGGAGCGCATCGCGCTCACCGGCGATACCCAGCTCACCGTCGACGGCACGCTGCTGCTTGGCGATGTGGGCACCGGTACCGGCAGTCTCGCTGTTGATGCCACCAGCGCGTTGTTCGCCACGGGCACCAGCGCCAGCATCGCGCCGTTCACTGCCGGCCAGCTGGCCACCGTCACCAATGCCGGGCGCGTCGACCTGACGAGCGGCGGCAGCGTTCCCGGCACCGCGTTCACGCTCGTCGGCAACTACGTCGGCAACAGCGGTGCGCTGTACCTGCGCACGGTGCTGGGCGACGACAGTTCGCCGTCGGACCGGCTGGTAATCGCCAACGGCACCGCCAGCGGCACCACCGGCATCGGCGTACGCAACGTCGGAGGTGCCGGCGCGGCGACCCTCGCCGACGGCATCCTGGTGGTGCAGGCGACCAATGGCGCCACCACCACCAACGACGCGTTCGCCCTGTACAACACGCTCGCGGCGGGCGCCTTCGAGTACTTCCTGTTCAAGGGCGGCGTGAGCGCGGGCAGCGGCGAGAACTGGTATCTGCGTTCGACCCTCGTGGCCAGCGCGACACCGGCGCCCGCACCGCCTCCGGCCACCCCGGAGCCGCCGCCGGCGCCGGCGCCCCCGGACGCCCTTGGCACGCCGCCGCCGCCACTGCCGCCGCCACCGGCCGTCATTCCGGTCGATCCCGATCCGCTGGTGCCCGAGCCCGCCGCGCCGCCGGAACCGCCGGCACCGCCGCCCGTGGCGCCGCCTGCGGTCGATACGCCGCCACCGGTGCCCACCGAGGTGGCGGCGGTACCGTCGCCCGTGGCCGAGCCGCCCACGCCAGGCGCGCGCGCGGCCGAAGGCGATGTCGTGCCGCTGTACCGTATCGAGACGCCCACCTACGCGGTGGTGCCGCTGCTGCTGCGCCAGACCAGCCTGCTGAGTCTGGGCACCTTCCACGAGCGCCAGGGCGAGCAGCGCCTGCTCGCCGGGGAGGGCGGCGTGCGTGCCGCGTGGGCGCGGCTGATCGGCGCGAGCCATGAGCAGCACTGGGCGGGCGACGCGCAGCCAGGGTTCGACGGCGACATCCAGGGCGTGCAGGCCGGTCTGGATCTGTACGCGAACGCCGGCGACAGCGTGCGCGACCAGGTCGGCGTGTTCGTCGGCCGGACCCGTGCACAGGGCAACGTCACCGGCTTCGCGGTGGGCTGGGAGAACCTGGTGGTCGGCCGCACGCGGCTGGACGACAAACACGTGGGCCTGTACTGGACGCGGGTCGGCCGCGAGGGCGGCTATCTCGATGCGGTGCTGATGCAGAGCCGCTACGACGGCGACGCACGCTCGGCCCGCGGGCTGGGCATCGATGTGCGCGGCGAGGGCACCACCGCGTCGCTGGAAGTGGGCAGGCCGCTGCTGCGCTTCGGCCAGTCGGCCTGGTGGCTGGAGCCGCAGCTGCAGGTGATCTGGCAGCGCAACGACATCGACGACGCGGGCGATCTGTTCGCGGCGGTGCACTTCGACAGCGACAGTGCCTGGGCCGGCCGCGTCGGCCTGCGCCTGGCCGCCGACTACGACATCGCCGGCAACGGCTGGCAGCCGTACCTCAAGGTGAACTACTGGCAGGCGCTGGACGGGCAGGACCGGATCGACTTCGACCGCAACCGCATCGTCAACCAGCAGGACTACCGGGCGCTGGAAGTCGGTGTGGGCGTGGTCGCGCGCTTCAATGCCAACGTCAGCGCCTTCGCGGTGGTCGACTACACGCGCGACCTGGAGAGCAGCCGGCAGCAGGAGCAGCGCAGCATCGAGGGCAATCTCGGGCTGCGGTTCGACTGGTAGCTGGCGGCGTGCGACCCGCACCGGCTAAGCTCGGTGCGGATCGATACAGGAGCACGTGGATGCAGGACCGGGACGCCCGATGACGCCGTTGCAGCACACCGCCGATGCACTGTACCGGCAGGGCAGCCCCACCGATGCGGTCGATGCGCGTGTGGCCGACCTGTGCGGCGTTGCGTCCCTCGCGGAGGCGCAGTGTCTGCTGCCCGCGTTGGAGACCGAGGCCGATGCGCTCGACTGGCCGCGCGACCGCGACTATGCGGCGCTGGCACTGCAGCAGGCGGCACCGGCGGCGGTTCCCGAGGTGGCGCGGCTGATGCTGCGCTGCGCGCTGTCACGGGCGCGCTGGTGCGCGTCGTGCGCGACCTCCGGTGCCGAAGGCCTGGCGCGCTCGCAGCATGTGGCCGAACTGGAGGCTGCGCTCGCCGCCTGTGGCTGAGCAGGCAAGGCGGCTCAGTCCAGCGCGGCGCCACCCCGCAGCACGGGATAGGGGTTGAGCGACTCGCCCTTCCACCACTGACGCTCCGCGCCCAGGCGGTGGATCTCGAAGTGCAGGTGCGGTGCGTCCGGCGACGCATTGCCGGTACTGCCCACATAGCCGATCACCTCGCCGCGTTTGATCGCCTTCTTCTCGACGATGCCATCGGCATAGCGCTGCAGGTGCGCGTAGTAGTAGCAGTAGCGCCCGCTCGGCTCGAACTGGTACAGCGTGAGCCCCCCGCGCTCGCTGTCGAACAGCTTTTCCACCGTGCCATCGGCCACCGCCAGCACCGGCGTGCCGGCCGGGGCGAGGATGTCGATGGCATCGTGCACGCGGCCTTCGCTGCGCGCATCGGTGAAGGTGTCCTGCAGCTGTGTGGCGGCGATGCCCTGCACCGGCAGCAGCAGAGTGCCGGCCGGTGCGGGCGGTGCGGGTGCGGAGGTTGTCGGCGCGGAGACTGCCGATGGCGCGACAGGCGCGACCGCCGCGTTCAAAGGCGCAGGTGCGGGCGGCGTTGCCGCCGCCCCGGCCGGTGCGGCACGCGGCGCCAGCAGCCACACACCGACCACGCCGATCACCAGTCCCACCGCCAGCAGCAGTCCGGTCTTCATCGTCTACTCCTGCATCACCACCGGCACCGACGCATCCACCGCGTCGGCGACCTGCAGTGCATCCCAGTTGGTCATGCGCACGCAGCCATGCGATTCGGTCTTGCCCACGTGCCCCGGCTCGGGCGTGCCGTGCAGGCCGTAATGCGGCTTGGAGATGTCGATCCAGACCCGCCCCACCGGATTGTTCGGGCCCGGCGGCAGCGTCGCCTTGCCTTCACCCTTGCGCGCATCCCAGAACAGTTTGGGGTTGTAGTGGAAGGTCGGATCGCGCGAGATGCCGAGGATCTTCCAGGTACCGATCGGCAGTGGATCATGCCGGCTGCCCGACGATACCGGGAACTGCGCGTAGACCTTGCCCTGCGCATCGAACAGCCGCAGCGTCGACTCGGATTTGTCGATCACCAGCCTGGCTGCCTTCGGCAGAGTCGACGGGGCGATGTTCGGTACCTGGATCGCCGTGCCGGCCCTGCTGAAATCGACACCGGGATTGAGCGTGCGCAGCAGCACCGGATCGGCATGGAAGCGCTCGCCGAGCGCCTCTTCCACGGAGGCGAAGCCCAGCGCTTTCAGCTTGGCCTGCGCGGACGGGGTTTTGGGGATGGGCTGGAATGGACCGGCCACATCCTCGGAGGTCAACGTGTAGCGCGCCAGCACTTCCACGCGATCGGCCTGCAGCGCCTGCCAGGTGGCGTCATCCAGCTCGCCGGTCACCTTCAGGTCGTGGGCGGCCTGGAAACCGGACACCGCGCGTTTCTGGTTGGAGCCGGGCAGGCCATCGATCTGGCCAGGCGAGAAATGCGCGCGGTCGAGCAGCACCTGTGCATGCAGGTCCGAGCGCGGCCCGGTCGGCACCGACGCGGTGTCGGCAATGGGCGTGGGCAGGGCCGGGGTCTGCGCGATGGCCGGCGCGGCGCTCGCCAGGGCCGCGCACAGGGCCATCGGAAGCAGGGCAGGCAGGCATCGGATCATCGGCTACTCCAGCGGGAACGTGCCCCCACCATGCCCGACTGCGCTGCGCACCCTGCGTGAAACGGCTGACTGCCGGATGAGCGGTCAGCGTGCGGCGCTGATCGCCTTGATGCGGGCCTTGGCCAGCGCCTCGCCGATGGCGGGGCCGGTGAGGCCCTGCGTATCCAGATCGCGCGCCTGCACGGCCAGGGCGGCCTGGTGCAGCCGCGTGAGCGTGGCGCCCTGCGGGTAGTCGCTGTCCTCGAAGCCCAGCCGCCCGCGCTTGTCGGCCTCGCAGCACAGCGCGATCCGTGCGATGCGCTCGGGGCGGCGGAAGCCATCGCAGCGCGACAGCAGCTCGAGCACGGTGGCATCGCGCAGTTCGTCGATGCGGTGCACGTTGAGGTGATCGCGGCACACCGCTTCGGCAAGCTGGCGGTGTTCCAGCGGAATCTTCAGCCGGTCGCACAGCGCTCGCAGCGGGGCCAGGCCACGCTGCTCGTGCATGATGTGGCGCGGCCATTCCTCGCGCGGCGTGAGGCCCTTGCCGAGGTCGTGGGTGAGCGCGGCGAAGCCGACCAGGTCATCGCCCGGGGCCAGGCGTGCGGCCATGTCGCTGACCATTTCCTGGTGCACGCCGGTGTCCACTTCGGGATGGAACTCGGCGCGCTGCGGCACCCCGTACAACGCCTCCAGCTCGGGCAGGATCGGGCCGAGCGCGTGCGCATCGTGCAGGGTGCGCAGGAACGCCGAGGGACGGTTCGAGCCCAGCACGCGGCGCAGCTCCTGCCAGACCCGTTCGGGCACCAGCGTGTCGAGTTCGCCGCTCCCGGCGATCTGCCGCATCAGCGCCATCGTCTCGTCGGCCACGGTGAACCCCAGCGGTGCGAAGCGCGCCATGAAGCGTGCCGCGCGCAGCACACGCAACGGGTCTTCGACGAACGCCGGGCCGACGTGACGCAGCACGCGCTGCTCGATGTCGCGCAGGCCGCCATAGGGATCGACCAGCTCGCCGGTGGCCTCGTCGCAGGCGATCGCGTTGATGGTGAAGTCGCGGCGCAGCAGGTCGTCTTCCAGCGTCACCGACGGATCGGCATCCACCACGAAGCCGCGATAGCCGCGGCCGGACTTGCGTTCGGTGCGGGCCAGCGCATATTCCTCGCCCGTGTCCGGGTGCAGGAACACCGGGAAATCCTTGCCCACGGCCTTGTAGCCGAGCGCCTCCATGTCGGGCTGGGTAGCCCCGACCACCACCCAGTCACGGTCGCCGGGCGGATGCTGCAGCAGGCGGTCGCGTACCGCGCCGCCGACAAGATAGATCTTCATGCGGGCAATGATGCCACGGCCTTCCCGTAGGCGGTCGTTGCGGCTCCCGGTGGGTTGGTGCCGACCGGACCGGTAGAGCCGACCGGACCGGGTAGAGCCGACCAACCGGGTAGAGCCGACTGTTAGTCGGCTAACGCGCGCAGCGCGCCCGCGTTTGCCGCAAAGAGCAGCCGACTAACAGTCGGCTCTACCCCGTCGGCTCTACCGGCTGGGTCCGCGCGACCCACCCGATCAGCGCCACCTGCTCCGCCAGGATCAGTCGCCGCCCTTGTCGGCGTTGGCCGCGCACGTGAAGCTCTTGCGCTTGGCCTGCAGACGGCCGTTCATGCGGTCGCTGACCGGCAGCGCATCGCCGTTGAGGCGCCAGTCGTAGATCACGCTGAAGGCCAGGATGCGGGCCACGTACTCGCGGGTTTCCTTGTAGCTGATGGTCTCGATCCAGATGTCCGGATCAAAGCCCGGGCGCTGTGTCTGCCAGCGTGCGGTCGGCGTGGGGCCGGCGTTGTAGGCGGCGATGGTGACGTAGGGCAGGCCCTGATACTTGTCCATCAGCTGCCGCAGGTAGGCGGTGCCGATGGCGATGTTGGTGTCCGGGTCGTACAGGCTGGCCGCGCCGCCGTAGTTGGCCAGGCCGATCGACTTGGCCACGCTGGCGCCGGTGGTGGGCAGCACCTGCATCAGGCCCATCGCGTTGGCCGGCGAGCGCGCCTTCGGGTTGAAGATGCTCTCCGCGCGGATTTCCGCCGCCACCCAGGCCGGGTCGATGGCGTTGCGCAGCGATTCGCGGCGGATGGCGTCGTCGTGGTGGAGTGGGAAGCGCAGCGAGTACAGGCGTTGTTCGTCCGGGGTCTTGCCGAGCGAGAACACCGCGCGGTCGAACCAGCCGTTGTCGCGTGCCACTTCCACCGCGATGCGGCGCTGCGTGGTGTCGTAGCGGCTCAGCGCATCGTTCCACTCGGCCACGGCCCAGCCGCTGCGTTCGATCTTGAACAGCTCCATCGCGCGCACGATGGCCGGGTCGCGTGCGACCGCCGCCTGTGCCTGCTTGCTGTCGTTGGGTTCCCACGGGCACAGCGTGTAGGGCTGGCCGAGCTGGTCGGCGGCAAGGAAGCCGTGGAAGGTGGCGGCGCGTGCGGCCTCGCGGTAGACCGCCTGGGCCTCGCTGCGCTTGCCGGTTTTCTCCAGCATGCGCGCTTCGAAATAGCGCCAGCGCGAGTCGTTGCGCTGGGTGCTGCCCATCTTGCGGATGGCGGTCAGCGCCTGCGGCCAGTCGCCGCGCGACAGCGCTTCGCGCGCGCGCCATTCGTGCAGTCGTTCGTCATAGGCCGCGTCGGGCACGGCGTTGAGCCGGCGCGCGGAGTCGGGTCCGTACGAGGCCACCGTCCACAGCGCGATCTGATACAGCACCTGGGCCTGCTGGGCAGGGCTGAGCTGCAGCGCGCTGGCGTACTGCGGCAACTGCTGCTCGGTCGCGTCCGGGTCGGCCTTGGCCAGCTTGGCCAGGCCATCGGTGGCGATGCGCTGGCTGCGCGCTGTGCGCGGCCAGTTCAACGCGCTGGCAGTGGGCTTGTCGACGAACGCGGCGTAGGTGTTGGCCAGCGCCAGATCGGCGGCCGGCAACCCACGTGCGGCACTGCGCATCACTGCCGGCTGGCCTTCATCGGCCGCCGCGTCGATGCGCGCCCAGCGCAGCTCCGCGCTCAGCCCACCCTTGGCGTCGAGCACGGCAAACACGGGATCGCAGGCGTCCGGCAGGGATTTGCCGGTGCTGCGCCAGATCGCCTGGGCCTCGGTGGTCCACTGGGCGTCGGCCTTGCCGGTGGCCTGGCGCGCGTTGAGCTGGGCACAGCGCAGGCCGACGTTGTCGGTGGGCACCCAGTTGGCCAGCAGGGTCGGCCAGTCCTGGCGCCGGGCCACGGCGGGCAGCCATACGCTGCGGAAGCTCGATGCCACGGCCTGCCCGTTGTAGCGCTTGAGGAAGTCCTGCGCCTGCGCGTTGCCCACGGTATCGATGGTGCGGCGCAGGTTGGCGTACTCGAGCCAGCCGTACAGCGGATGGCGGCTGAGCGCGGCCGCCTGGGCCGGGTCGTACTGGCCGCGCTCGGCGTTGTCGATGGCGGCCTTGAGCTGCGCGCGCTGGGCATCGAGCGACTGCGCGCCGGCATCGGTGGCGGCCGCCAGGGCGAGCGTACCGAGGAAAAAGAGGGGAAGTCGATTCATCGCCAAAGCATAACGGCGCGGTGTGAAGGGCGGTACGCGTCAACCGACTCGAACATGAACGACGGCCGGCACACGATCCGCCAGCGCCAGCGCGGACGCCGTATCGGCCGTGTGCAACCGGCCCGCCTGAAGGAGCCGCGCAGGGTCTTCATCGCAGCGAGGAATGCCGGACCACGGGTCGACATCAATGTCGCGCCGCGTACGACCATTCCCGCCGCCGCCGATCGTCCAGGCGCGCCTGCTCGACCAGGCCCGGGCGCACCGGCAACCTGCCGAACTGCGCATCGCGACCGATCCAAGGGCCGGATACGAAGTCATGGCGCCGTGGCTGGCTGCGGCCAACACCCCCCGGATGGACCGTAGCGCCTTGGTCCAACCGCACCGGGCGAATCCTCCCGCTCACCGCGGATGCCCTTGGAAACAAGGGCATTCTGCAGGTGTGGGTGGTGTGGACCGTCGGTGTCGCAACAGGTGGCTTACGACACCACGCCCTGTTCGGATTTGTCGAAGCGACGTGAAAGCGGGGTCGTCGTCACGTCGTGACATTTACAGGTTGTTTACAAAGGAGACACTGCCGTCAGCAGGGGGCGACGGCGGTCCAGCCCAACATTCCTTTGGAGAGAGAGCGAATGAACGACCTGCATCGCCGCCCGTTGGCGGTCGCTGTATCGCTGTGCCTGTTGTTGGCTGCTCCGGCGCTCGTCGCCGCGCAGGATGCACCCCGCGCCACCACCGACCTGGATCGGATCGAAGTCACCGGTACCCGCATCAAACGCGCCGAGGTGGAAGGCCAGGTGCCGGTGCAGACGCTGACCCGCGACGACATCGAACGCACCGGCTTCAACTCGATCGGCGAAGTGCTGCAGCAGCTCACCGGCTCGGGCTCGGCGCTCAACGCCAAGTTCAACTCCTCGGGCAACTTCGGCTTCCCGCCGGACGGCAGCGGTGTCGGTGCCGGCTCGGCGCAGGTGGATCTGCGCCACCTGGGCGCCAAGCGCGTGCTGGTGCTGGTCGACGGCATCCGCTGGGTCAATGAATCGTCCGCCTCGGGCGTGGGCGCGGCCACCGACCTCAACACTATTCCGCTGGCGATCGTGGAGCGCATCGAAGTCCTCGAGGACGGCGCATCGTCGCTGTACGGCTCCGATGCCATCGCCGGCGTGGTCAACATCATCACCCGCCGCCAGTTCGATGGCGCGCAGGTGACCATGAACTACGGCGAGTACAGCAAGGGCGACGGCACCCAGAAGGGCGTGGACCTGGCCTGGGGCACCAGCGGCGACCGCTACACGCTGTTCCTGGGCGCCAGCTGGACAAAACAGGACCCGGTCTATGCGATCGACCGCGAGCAGTCGCGCTTCCCGATTCCCGGTACCGGCCTGTCGTTCGGCAGCTCGGCCACGCCGACCGGGCGCTTCATCTTCACCGATCCAAACACGGGCATTACCCACGACCTCACTCCAAACAACGGCGTAACCGCGCCCACCTTCAACGGTGCCGACGGCTGTGCGCGCACCGACAGCTACCACTGCTTCGGCACGCCGGACCGGTTCAACTTCGCCGAGTACAACATGGTGCTGACGCCGTCCGAGCGCAAAGGCCTCTTCGGCCAGTTCCGCTTCGACATCACCGACAACGTGCAGTGGTACATCAAGGCGCTCGGCAACCGCCGCGAATCGACCAACCAGGCCGCGCCCGAGCCACTGTTCTTCGGCCCCGACGGCGCCACCGGCAACCCGCTGGCCGACAACATCGTCATCTCCGCGCAGAACCCGTACAACCCGTTCGGCTTCGACCTGGACTCGTCCGACAACCTGATCATGATCGGCCGCCGCCCGGTGGAGGGCGGCGCGCGCGTGTTCAAGCAGGAGGTCAACACGCAGTACTTCGCCACCGGCCTGGTCGGCCAGTTCGAGGCGGCCGAGCGCAGCTGGTTCTGGGACGTCAACGGCATGTACAGCAAGAACAAGGCCGAGCAGACCAACTACGGCAGCTACAACATCTTCAACATCAA
The DNA here is from genome assembly GCF_049310345.1 of Stenotrophomonas sp. GZD-301. Classification (NCBI taxonomy): domain Bacteria; kingdom Pseudomonadati; phylum Pseudomonadota; class Gammaproteobacteria; order Lysobacterales; family Lysobacteraceae; genus Stenotrophomonas; species Stenotrophomonas sp. GZD-301. The sequence continues at coordinate 23,199 of NZ_JBMOWY010000037.1, forward strand.
CATGGCGCTGGGCGACCCGGCCATCTGCGCGGCCACCCCGGGCTGCGTGCCGCTGAACATCTTCGGCGGCCCCGGCACCATCACCCAGGACATGCTGCGCTGGATCCAGCCGGTGGTGCGCGACCGCAGCCAGAACGAACTGAGCCTGTTCACCGCCAACCTGAGCAGCGACCTGTTCACCCTGCCGGCCGGCCCGGTGTCGTTCGCCACCGGCGTGGAGTACCGCAAGTACGAGGGCTGGTACCAGCCCGATCCGTTGACCGTGGCCGGCCACTACAACGGCGTGCCGTCCCTGCCGACCTCCGGTTCCTACGACGTCAACGAGGCCTACCTGGAGCTGAGCATCCCGATCTTCGCCAAGAGCGCGATCGGCGAGAAACTCGACCTCAGCCTGGCGGGGCGCTATTCGGACTACTCCACCTTCGGCGGCGAGTTCACCCCCAAGTACGGCCTGCGCTGGCAGGTGACCAACGACTTCGTGCTGCGCACCACCTATGCCGAAGGCTTCCGCGCGCCGTCCATCGGTGAGCTGTACGGCTCGGCCGCGCGCGCGGACCTGCAGCTGTTCGACCCGTGCTCGGTCGGCCTCGGCGGTACACCGCCGCGCGGCAGCGCCGCCAACTGCGCCGCGCTGGGCGTGCCGGCCGGCTTCCAGCAGGCCAACTCGCAGATCTCGGTGACCACCGGCGGCAACGCCGCACTCGACCCGGAAACCTCGCGCAGCTTCAGTGCCGGCTTCGTATGGAGCCCGTGGTTCGGCAGCAATGCGTCGTGGTCCGAGCGCTTCGATGTCGAAGTCACGTTCTACCGCCACACCATCGAAGGCGCGATCCAGGCGATCAACGCCCAGACCCAGCTCGACCTGTGCGTGGACACGCTGGACCCGCTGTACTGCGGCGGCATCACCCGCGCCTCCACCGGTGCGGTGAGCGGCTTCAACAACCGCCTCACCAACCTGGGCTCGATCAAGACCGACGGCTGGGACGTGGACCTGTTCTGGACGTTCCCGCAGAGCGACGTCGGCCAGTTCAAGCTGGCCTGGAAGAACACCTTCGTCGGCCGCTACGAGGCGATCGGTGCCGCCGGCCAGCGGCAGCCGCAGGAGCCGGGCGTGGAAGTGGTGGACAGCTCCATTCCCGAGTGGACCAGCAACGCCAGCCTGGTCTGGTCGCTGGGCCGCTGGAATGCGTCGTGGACGGTGCGCCACATCTCCAAGCTGACCGAGGAGTGCGGCGACGCGTCGGCGTTCCCGGTGTGCAGCAACCAGGTGGCCGGCACCAACGAGCTGGACGCGATCACCTACCACGACCTGCAGCTGGGCTACAAAGTGGATTGGCTGAAGGGCCTGCAGCTCAGCGCCGGCTTGAACAATGCGTTCGACAAGGACCCGCCGATCTGCCTGTCGTGCTCGCTCAATGGCTACGACGCCTCGACCTACGACATCCCGCGTGGCCGTTACTGGTACCTGCGCGCGGACCTGCGGTTCTGATCCAGGCCCGGACCCGGCAATGACCCACCGGGGCGCCGTCATGGCGCCCCGGTTTGTTTCCGTCACGGGCCAACCGTGTGGTGCATTCCGGCCACGCCACGCGGGCGGGCGACCACCGCCCTATCATGGCGGGGCCGCACACCGCGCGCGGCGCACTCCCTTCTTCAGCGACCGTCGTCATGAGCCTGCATACCTGGTGGATCTTTGCCGTTACCGTGTTCGTGCTGTGCGGCACGCCGGGCCCGAACATGCTGCACGTGATGACCCGCAGCGTGCGCGTCGGCTTCCGCCGCAGCATCGCCGCGATGGCCGGCTGCCTCAGTGCGCTGGTGCTGGCCCTGTGCATTTCCGCGGCGGGCCTGGGCGCGGTGCTCAAGGCCTCGCCGATGGTGTTCGACGTGCTGCGCTATGCCGGCGTGGCCTACCTGGTCTACCTGGGCATCAAGGCCTGGCGCGGCGGCGATGCACCGCTGGACGTGGGCAATCCGGCCGCGATCGCGCCGAGCTCGCGCCGCATCCTGTTCCGCGATGGCTTCATCATCGGCATCAGCAACCCCAAGCTGCTGCTGTTCGCCTCGGCGTTCCTGCCGCAGTTCGTCGACCTGGGCCAGCCGCAGCTGCCGCAGTTCGTGGTGCTGGTGAGCACCTTCGCGGTGATGGAGATGTTCTGGTACGCCGTGTACGCCGCCGGCGGCCACAGCCTGGCCGGCTACCTGGCCCGCCCGGGCCTGCGCAAGGTGTTCGACCGCGTGGTCGGCACGATCTTCATCGGGTTCGGGCTGGCGCTGCTGCGCGCACGGCCGTGAGCGGGTGCCGGCCTGCAGCCGGCACTACGGCGATGGCATGGGCCGATCAACGGCCGGATCGATCCGGGGCGGCCCACGCGCGCAGCAACGGCAGCGGATCGTACGCGCCCTCGCTGCCGTAGATGCCCCAGTGCAGGTGCGGCGGGGTGCCCTTGGCGTTGCCGCTGTCACCGACGTAGCCGAGCACGGTTCCGGCCTGCACCACCTCGCCACGGGTCAGCCCGTCGCGCCAGCCGTCCAGGTGCGCGTAGTAGTAGCGCTCGCGCGCCGGGCCGAGTATCCAGACCTGGCGGCCGCCGAGTCCGCCGTCGCGGATATCCGCCACGACGCCCGGCGTGGCGCTGGTCACCGCAGTGCCGCGCGCAGCGAAGATGTCGAGCCCGGCGTGGGTGCGGTCGCGCCCGCGCGGTGCGCCGAAGGTGTCGGCGATGCGCCGGGCGGTAACGCCCTCCACGGGGACCGGCAGTGCACGCGGTGGCGCCATCCGCGACAGCGCCCACAGGGCGCGTGGCGCCTGCGCCCACGGGCTGTTCCAGAGCATGCCCAGCAGCACGGCAACGACGGCCAGCACCAGCAGCCGCACCAGCCAGCGGCGCACGCGCCAGGCGGACGAACGATGGGTGCCTGGCGGCGGGGAGGACGGCGCGTGCGGGTCCACGGGCATCAGCGTCGGTGTCCGGCGGGATCGGGGGACAGGCTAGCAGCCACGGTGTGCACGCCGCGCACGCGTGATGCCGCCCCTGCGCAGAGAGCCGGGCAATGCCCGGCTCTCCGTGTGCTGCGTGGGTCGTGGTGTGCGCGGTCAGAACGACCAGGTGAACGTGATCGACCCGTTGCGGCCATCGCCATACGCGCCGTAGCCGTTGATCTGCGAGAAGTATTTCTTGTCCAGCAGATTGTCGAGGTTGGCCTGCACGCTGAACTCCGGCGAGATGCGGTAGCGCACGAACGCACTGACCAGCGCGTACGCATCCTGCTCGATGCGACCGTAGGCCGGCACCGGGTAGTAGATGCGGTTCTGCCAGTTCGCGCCGCCACCGACGGTGAGATCGGTCAGCGACTGCGGCGTGTAGCTGGTGAACAGCTTGATGGTGGTCTGCGGCAGGTTGGTGTTGATGTCCGCATCGTTGATGTCCTTGGCCACATAGCGCGACGCACCGAAGGTGGCATTCCAGCCCGGAGCCAGCTCGCCGTTGAGTTCCAGCTCGACACCCCGGCTCACCGTGCCGCGTGCGGCGATGTAGGCGAACTCGTTGGGGCTGCCGTCCACCGGAATGGTGGTGGCCTGGCCCACGTTGTCCTGCTCGATGCGGAACACCGCCAGCGACGCATTGAGGCGGTTGTCGAACCAGGCGCCCTTGACGCCGACTTCGTAGCTCTTGCCGTCGACCGGGTCGAGGTAGCTTCCGTTCTGCTGCTTGAGCGTCTGCGGCTGGAAGATCTCGGTGTAGGCGGCGTACGTGCTCCAGGTGTCGTTGAGGTCATAGACCAGGCCGGCATACGGGGTGGTGACCGTGTGCGAGCGGTCGGCGTCTTCGCCTTCGCTCTTCCAGTCGGTGTAGCGTGCGCCGAGGATCAGCTTCAGCGGATCAGCCAGCGACAGGCGGGTGGCAGCGTACCCGGCCTTCTGGGTGATGGTGCCTCTGCTGGCCAGCGCCAGCGCGTTCCAGTTCGGTTCGGCAATGTTGCCGGTCCAGTTCAGGTAGCTGCGGAACGGGTCCCACGGACGACCCTCGCCCCCGACCTGGTAGTCGCCATAGTTGGCGTACCGGCGCTTGTTGTAGCTCAGCCCGGCCATGAACTGGTGCTCGCGGCCGAACAGCTGGAACGGGCCTTCCACGAAGCCGTCGATCGCGTCGACCTTGCGCTCGGTGTTGTAGAACCCGGCCGACGGCGAGACCCCTGCGCCGGTCACGGGATTCAGCAGCGACGCGCCCGTGGTCCAGTCGTTGTAGGCCGGGTAGAACAGCTTGTCGTCGGCCCGGGTCTCATCGTGGGTGGCGCCGACGCGGACCTTCCAGTCGTTGGCGAAGCCATGCTCCAGCGTGGCGAACGCGCGCTTGCTGGTGGTGTCCCAGTAGGTCCACTTCGCGGCGGCATTGAACGTTTCGTCGTAGCCGGTGGCGCTGCCGTCCATGAACAGCATCGGGAAGCCGCCCCAGGTCGCGCCGTTGGCCCGCTTCTGCTGGTAGTCGTAACCCACGCTCAACTGGGTGTCCGGGGTCAGGTCGGCGTCGATCACCGCATAGCCCAGCGTCTTGTGCTGGTTGTAGCGGTCCATCTGCGATTCGGTGTCCAGGTAGCTGCCAATGACGCGGGCGCGCACAGAGCCGCTCGCGTTCAACGGGGTGGTCACGTCCACGGTGGAGCGGGTGCGCCCCCAGCTGCCCACGTTCACCGACACGCTGCCGGTCAGCTCGGCGCTGTCGGCATGCTTGCGGATCAGGTTGACCGAGGCCGACGGGTTGCCCGCGCCGCTCAACAGACCGGTCGCGCCACGCACCACTTCCACGCGGTCGTACAGCGCCAGGTCCAGGCCGGAATCGCCGTAGCTCCAGTTCTGCACCATCTGCGTCGGCAGGTTGTCGAACTGGTAGCTGTCGATATAGAAACCGCGCGCGTAGAACTCGGTGCGCTCGGTGTCGGACTGGGTGCTGCTCACGCCGGTGGTGTTGGCCAGCACGTCGATGATGTCGTCGAGGTTCTGGTCCTCGATCCGCTGGTGGCTGATGATGCTGATCGACTGCGGAATCTCGCGCGGGGCCAGGTCGAAGCGGGTGCCGGCCGAGGTCCGGCGCACCGAATAGCCTTCAGCACGCTCGCCTTTGACCACCACCTTGTCCAGCGTGGTGGCGTCGGCGGCGTCCTGGGCCAGGGCGGGTGCGGTGGACAGTGCGCACAGCGCGGCGAACAGGGCCTGCGACAGACGGCGCTGGGGCAGGGGGCGGGGCATCACAATGGAAGAACGGAGCATCGGCGGTTCCAGGGCGCGGGCACGCGCAGCCGATGTCCTCGATGGCCAGGCGCTGCCCAATGGGTGGGGGTCGGTGCGGCGCGGCTGGGCTCTGGGGCAGGGCGGTGGCGGCGCGACCGATGACCGCCGTGCCTCCCTGGCGCGGACGGGGTACGCGTATGGTAATGGGAATCATTACTATCGCCAATTCAGGTATGCGGGGGGAGGCGCCCGGTCACGGCACGGGCTTAACGCCCGCCGCCGTAGCGTGGGCGCGTTTCCTCCGCAGCAGGACACTGGCCATGATTGCGCGCAACACGATCTGCCTCTGGTTCGACGGCACCGCGCTGGAGGCGGCCACTTTCTACGCCCGGACCTTCCCGGACAGCGCCGTCACCGCCGTCCACCACGCCCCGGCGGACTTCCCCTCCGGCAGGCAGGGCGACGTGCTGACCGTGGACTTCACGGTGGCCGGCATCCCCTGCATCGGCCTCAACGGCGGGCCGGCGTTCAAGCACAGCGAGGCGTTCTCGTTCCAGATCGCCACCGACGACCAGGCCGAGACCGACCGCCTGTGGGAGGCCATCGTCGGCAACGGCGGTGAGGAAAGTGCCTGCGGCTGGTGCCGCGACAAGTGGGGGCTGTCCTGGCAGATCACCCCGCGTGTGCTCAGCGAGGCAGTCACCAGCAAGGACCCGGCCGTGGCCAGGCGCGCCTTCGAGGCGATGATGACCATGCGCAAAATCGATGTGGCCCGCATCGAGGCCGCCGTGCGCGGCTAGGCGCGGCGGCCGTACCGCAGTAACCGATCATCCATGCCCACCCGAGAAGGAGAGTCCATGAAGAGGATGTTCATTGCGTGCCTGGCCGCCATCGCGTTGCAGGGCAGCCCTGCACCGGTCACCGCGGCCACGCCGGCGGCATCGCCACTGGCCGGCCGCTGGGCGATCGATGTCGCCACGCTGCCGATGCCGGCCGCGCAGCGGCCCCGGAGCGTGGTGCTGGAATTCAAGGACGCCGGAGACGGCCGGTGGACCACCCGTGCCGAGATCGTCGATCCCAAGGGCGCCACGATGACGGCGGACAGCACGCTGCCACTGGACGGCACGCCCGGCCCGATCACCGGCAACTACGGTGCAGACGTCGCCTCGCTGAGCATGCCGGCGCCGAACGTGCTGGTGATGCAGCTGGTCGACCACGGCACGCCGGCCTCCACCCGCATCTACACGGTGGCAGGGGATCGCAACCGGATGACTGAATCCAAGGCGTTCTTCGGCCAGGATGGCAAACCGATCCTGATGACCATCCACTTCACGCGGGTGCCCTGACGCCGACGCTACAGCGGTACGTCCAGGCTGCGCTTCAACGTGCTCAGCGCCACGGCCGTGCGGTAGCGCTCGATGTTGTCGTCGTTGCCGAACAGCCGTTCGCTGATCGCCTCGTACTCCTCCATCGAGGCGGCGGTGAGGATCAGCAGGAAATCGGCGTCGCCGGTGATCGCATAGCACTGCTGCACCGCCGGGTCGTCCTGCACACGGCGGCGGAACGGCGCCACGCGGTGGGGCTGCTCGCTGCTGACGCGCACCTCGACCATGATCGTCAACGGGCGGCCCACCCGGTTCTGGTCCAGCACGGCCACGTTGGCGCGGATGATGCCCGCCTCCTGCAGGCGCTTGATGCGGCGCTGCACGGCGGGGGCGGACAGGTGCACGGCCTCGGCGATCTGGCGCTGCGGCGTGGCGTTGTCGCGCTGCAGGATGGCCAGGATGGCGCGGTCGAAGTCGTCGGGGCTGTGGGCGGCGGTCATGGATGAGCGAAACATGCAGGAAGGCGCCTGCAATTGAGCCCTTGCTTCGGGCGGCGCGCAATATGCTGGCGCGATGTCGACCTCACGCTACGCTTCGCTGATCCCCGTCCTGGCCGTCCTCGGCTCGGTCACCGCCCTGTCGGTGGGCACCTCCTTTGCCAAACAGCTGTTTCCGCTGATCGGCGCGCAGGGCACCAGCGCGCTGCGCGTGGGCTTCTCGGCGCTGGTGCTGCTGGCGGTGTTCCGGCCGTGGCGCTGGACCACCACGCGTGCCGACGCCGGCGCGATCATCCGCTACGGGATCACCCTGGGCGCGATGAACCTGATGTTCTACATGGCCCTGCGCACGATCCCGTTCGGGATCGCGGTGGCCATCGAGTTCTGCGGGCCGCTGGCGGTGGCGATGTGGTCGTCGCGCCGGCCGGTGGACTTCGTCTGGGTGGGGTGCGCGCTGATCGGGCTGTTGCTGCTGCTGCCGCTGGGGCATGGCGAGCCGCTGGACCCGGTCGGTGTGCTGTTCGCGCTGGGCGCGGCGGCATGCTGGGCGATGTACATCATCTTCGGCAAACGTGCGGGCCATCTGCATGCTGGGCATACGGTGTCGCTGGGGATGTGCGTGGCCGCGCTGGTGGTGGTGCCGGTGGGCGTGGCGCATGCCGGCATGGCGCTGCTGGACCCGGCCATCCTGCTGTTTGGGCTGGGCGTGGCGATCGTGTCGAGCGCGATCCCGATGTCGCTGGAGATGATGGCGCTCAAGCGGCTGCCGAAGGAGACCTTCGGCATCCTGATCAGCATGGAGCCGGCCGTGGCCGCGCTGCTGGCGATGGGGCTGCTGGCCGAACACCTGACCCCGCTGCAGTGGACCGCAATCGGCTGCACCGTTCTGGCCTCCGTGGGCAGCACGGTGACCGCGCGGCGGCCCACCCCGCAGATTCCGGGCGCCCCGGCGTAGCGCCGGCCGCGCGCGGATTGACCGATTCCTGCGCCGACCGCGCTCGGGTTCACCGGTTCCTGTATGGATCGCGCACGGGTTCGCCGGTTCCCTGCACTGACCGCGCTCGCGCTGATCGGTTACTGCATGGGGCGCGCTCGCGCTCACCGCCTACTGCACCGGTAGAGCCGACCGTTGGTCGGCTGCTTTGCGGGGCGGGCGAGGAAAATCCCGCGCTGCGCGCGACAGCCGGCTGGAAGCCGGCTCTACAGGGCTACCCGCGGGTGGGGCCGCCCTGCCGTGCGGGGGCGTCGCCGGCGACGTAGTACGCGGCGGTGCTGCGCGGTAACGGGGCGCGGCCGCGGATGCGGTCGGCGATCTTCTCGGCGATCATGATGGTGGTGGCATTGAGGTTGCCGGTGATGATGCGCGGCATGATCGAGGCGTCCACCACGCGCAGGCCCTGCATGCCATGCACGCGGCCCTGGCCATCCACCACGCTCATCGCATCGGTGCCCATCGCGCAGGAGCACGACGGGTGGTACGCGGTTTCGGCGCGGGCGCGCACGAAGGCATCCAGCTCGGCGTCGGTCCGGCAGTCGGCACTGGGGCTGATCTCGCGCCCGCGGTACTCGTCCAGGGCCGGTTGGGCGATGATCTCGCGGGTGATGCGGATCGCATCGCGGAACTCCTGCCAGTCCTGGTCGGTGGACTGGTAGTTGAACAGGATCGAGGGATGCGCATGCGGGTCCAGCGAACGCGCATGCACGCGGCCGCGGCTGGGCGTGCGCATCGAGCCCACGTGCGCCTGGAAGCCGTGCTCCTTGACCGCATTGGTGCCGTTGTAATTGATCGCCACCGGCAGGAAGTGGTACTGGATGTTGGGCCAGTCGAAGTCTTCGCGCGTGCGGATGAACCCGCCCGCCTCGAACTGGTTGCTGGCGCCGATGCCAGTGCCGGCAAACAGCCACTCTGCGCCGATCGCCGGCTGGTTCCACCACTGCAGCGCGGGGTACAGCGACACCGGCTTTTTGCAGGCGTACTGCATGTATACCTCCAGGTGATCCTGCAGGTTCTCGCCGACGCCGGGCAGATCGTGCACCAGCGGCACGCCGAGCGAGGCCAGCAGCGCCGGTGCACCCACACCGGAACGCTGCAGGATCTGCGGCGAGGCGATCGCGCCGGCGCACAGCAGCACTTCGCGGCGTGCGTGGGCATCGATCGGCGTGGCGCTGCCGCCGGCCAGGTAGCGCACGCCCACCGCGCGCTTGCCGTCGAACAGGATGCGGTCGGTGGTGGCATGCACCACGATCTCCAGGCCGTCGCGGTCCCGCGCCATGTCCAGGTAGCCGCGTGCGGTGCTGGAGCGGCGGCCGCGCGGGGTCACGGTGCGGTCCATCGGGCCGAAGCCCTCCTGCTGATAACCGTTGAGGTCGTCGGTGCGCGGATAGCCGGCCTGTACGCCCGCCTCGACCATCGCGTGGAACAGCACGTTGTTGCCGTTCTTCGGTGTGGCCACGCTGACCGGGCCGTCGCCGCCGTGATAGTCGTTGGCGCCGATGTCGCGGGTTTCCGCCTTGCGGAAGTAGGGCAGCACGTCGTGGTAGCTCCAGTCCTCCAGGCCATCGAACGAGGCCCACTGGTCGAAGTCCAGCGCGTTGCCGCGGATGTAGCACATGCCGTTGATCAGCGAGGAGCCGCCCAGCCCCTTGCCGCGCCCGCACTCCATGCGCCGGTTGTCCATGTGCGGCTCCGGCTCGGTTTCATAGGCCCAGTTGTAGCGGCGGCCCTGCAGCGGATAGGCCAGTGCGGCCGGCATCTGGGTGCGGAAATCCAGGCGGTAGTCGGGGCCGCCGGCCTCCAGCAGCAGCACGCTGACGCCGGCGTCCTCGGTCAGGCGCGCGGCCAGCGTGTTGCCGGCCGAGCCGGCGCCGATGATGATGTAGTCGTACTCGCGCTTCATGGCGGGGTCTCCTTGTCGGGCCGGTTCAGAACACCGACGCGTAGCGGTCCAGCTCGATCTGGATGGATTTGGTGCGGGTGTAGGCGTGCAGCGTCGCCAGCCCGTTCTCGCGGCCCACGCCGGACTGCTTGTAGCCGCCCACCGGCATCTGCGCCGGCGATTCGCCCCAGCAGTTGATCCAGCAGATGCCGGCCTCGAGCTGGTGGATGAGGCGATGGGCGCGCGCGAGGTCCGGCGTCACCACGCCGGCCGCCAGCCCGTAATCGGTGTCGTTGGCGCGCTGCATGGCCTCGTCCTCGTCGTCGTAGGCCAGCAGGCTCATGACCGGCCCGAAGATCTCTTCGCGCACGATGCGCATGTCATCGCGGCAGTCGCTGAAGATGGTCGGCGCCACGTAGCAGCCCTTGCCCAATGCGCCGTCGGTGAGGCGTTCGCCGCCGCAGAGCAGCCGGGCGCCCTCGGCCTTGCCGCTCTCGATGTGGTCGAGCACGCGCTGCAGGTGTGCGGCGCTGACCAGCGGGCCGAAGGTGGTGTCGCTGGCCAGCGGATCGCCGATGCGGATGCGCGCGACGCGTTCCAGCAGCTTGGCTTCAAAGGCGGCAAGGCTGGTCCTGGGCACGAACACGCGGGTGCCGTTGGTGCACACCTGGCCGCTGCTGTAGAAGTTCGCCATCATCGCCACGTCGGCGGCGAGGTCCAGATCGGCGTCGGCGCAGACGATCAGTGGCGACTTTCCGCCGAGCTCCATCGTCACCTCTTTGAGCGTGGAGCTGGAGGCGCTGGCCATCACCTTGCGCCCGGTACTGGTGCCGCCGGTGAAGGAGATCTTCTCGATGCCGGGGTGTCCGGTCAACGCCGAACCCACGCCGGCGCCATCGCCGGGCAGTACGTTGAACACCCCGTCGGGCAGGCCGGCTTCGGTGAGGATCTCCGCCAGTTTCAATGCGGTCAGCGGCGTGACTTCGCTGGGCTTGAAGATCATCGCGTTGCCGGCGGCCAGCGCCGGGGCGGCCTTCCACAGGGCGATCTGGATCGGGTAGTTCCACGCGCCGATCGCGCCGACCACGCCCAGCGGTTCCTGCCGGGTGTAGAAGAAGCTGGTCTCGCGCAGCGGCACCTGGCTGCCTTCCAGCCCGTGCATCACGCCGGCGTAGTACTCCAGCACATCGGCGCCGGTGACGATGTCCACGGTGGTGGTTTCACTCAGCGGCTTGCCCGTGTTGCGGCTCTCCAGCTCGGCCAACGCATCGTTGCGCTCGCGCAGCAGGGCCACCGCGCGCAGCAGGATGCGCGAGCGCTCCACGGTGGTCAGCGCGGCCCAGACCTTCTGCCCGGTCCGGGCGCTTTCCACCGCGGCGTCGAGGTCGTCGCTGTTGGCGCTGTGCACGTTGGCGAGCACCTCGCCGTTGGCCGGGTCGATGACCTCGAAGGTCGTTCCGCCCTGTGACGGAACGTAGCGGCCGCCGATGTACAGCAGTTGATCGGGGAAGGTGGGCATGTCGATGACTCCTTTGCAGCGGGAGACCAGCCGAGGTCAGCGCGTGAGGTGCAGGAACTGCAGATGGCGCTCGTACTGGTCGATGATGTCGTTGATGATCTGCTGGCGGCTGTAGCCGACCAGCTCGTAGTCCTGTCCCCCTTCATAGAGGTGGACCTCGGCGCGGTAGTAGCGCTGGTTGCGGAAGCGCTGCGCGGCGAAGGACGGGGTGAGGTAACCGCGCATCACCACCTGGTAGCGGAACACCTGCTGTTCGCCGTGGTCCACCACCAGTTCCATCTGGCCGGGCTCGAAACTGGTCTGCACATCCAGGCCCTGTTCGCGCAGCTGCGCGGCCACCGCTTCGATGGCCGGGCGCACGTCGGTATCCATGAACCGGTAGACCTCGTCGCGCACCGGGAAATGCACGGCCTGGGTCAGGCGCTGGCGCCAGCCGCGCTGGTGCCGCGACTGCCCGATCAACGGGGTGGGCGAGTACTGCGAGGCCTTCTTGCGCTGGGATTCCTCGCCCAGCGCGCGGGTCAGGCCCCACAGCATCAGCAGCAGCACCACCGAGAACGGCAGCGAGGCCAGCACCACCGCCGATTTGAGCGCGTCCATGCTGCCGGCCAGCAGCAGCCCGGCGGTGACCAGCGCGGTCATCACCCCCCAGAACACCCGCAGCCAGCGCGGGCCGTCGTCTTCGGGCGCGCCGCCGTGCGAGGACAGGGTGGACAGCACCACCGTGCCGGAATCGGCGGAGGTGACGAAGAAGATGAAGCTGACGATCACCGTGACGGTGATGACCGTACGGCTCCAGGGGTAGTTGTCGAGCAGCGCGTAGAGCACGGTCGGCGGGTTGTCGACGGCCATCTGCGCCAGCTGCACCTGGTCGTGGTGCAGGATCTGGTCCAGCGCGCTGTTGCCGAAGATGGACAGCCACGCCAGGGTGAAGCCCAGCGGAATCAGCAGCACGCCCAGCACGAATTCGCGGATGGTGCGGCCGCGCGAAATGCGGGCGATGAACAGCCCCACGAACGGTGCCCAGCCGATCCACCACGCCCAGTAGAACACCGTCCAGTTGCCCAGCCAGTCCGGCCGGCCGCCGTAGGCGTAGACGTCGAAGCTCTTGCCGACCACGTTGCCCAGGTAGTCGCCCAGGTTCTGCATCAGCGTGTTGAGCAGGTACTGGGTGGGGCCGGCGAACAGCATGAACAGCAGCAGCGCGATCGCCAGCAGCATGTTGATGTCCGACATCCAGCGCACGCCCTTCTCCACGCCGGAGACCGCCACGGTGATCGCCGCGCCCATCATCAGCACGATCAGCCCGACCTGCACCCAGGCGGCATGCGGCACCGGCAGCAGCGTGTTGAGGCCGGCGTTGAGGTGCAGCACGCCGAAGCCCATGTCCGCACCAAGGCCGAACACGGTGGCCACGATGCCCAGCGCATCCACGGTGTAGCCGATCGGGCCGTTGATGCGCTTGCCGATCAGCGGATACAGCGCCGAGCGCAATGCCAGCGGCAGGTTGTGGCGGTAGGCGAAGTAGGCCAGCGCCATCGCGGCGAGCGCGAACACGCCCCAGCCGTGCAGGCCCCAGTGCAGGAACAGCAGCTGCATGGCCTGGCGCGCGCTGGCCTCGCCGCTGCCCACGCCGCCCTGCGGCGGGATCAGGTAGTGGGTGAGCGGCTCGGACACGCAGAAGAAGAACAGGGTGATGCTGATGCCGGCGGCGAACAGCATGCCGGCCCACGACAGATAGCTGAATTCCGGTTCGTCGTGGTCGGCACCGAGTTTGACGTTGCCGTAGCCGGACAGGGCCACGCCGACCACGAACACCAGGTACACCGTCATCGCCAGCAGGTAGTACCAGCCGACGTTGCGCGAGGCCCAGGTCTGCGCGTCCAGCAGCGCGACGCCCGCATCGATGGGAAATGCGGCGACCAGAATGGCGAATGCCGCCACGAGGGTGGCGGCAAGCAGGAACACGGGACGAAGCGTGCGCACCTCGGGCGGATGCGGCTCCAGGGTACTCATGAGGCGGGGGACGCTCCGATGCCTGGACGGCAGAGGGGCGATTTATCGCATACCGGGTGTGGATGCTGCGTCAGCACATCGGCCCGGCGCGTGGCCGGGCATGATCGTCAGCGCAGGGCGCTGGTGGGTACCTGCAGGTCCATGCCCACTGCCAGGTGGTCGGAAAATGCGGCCGCCACGGCTTCGGTACGCTGGATGGTCAGGCCATCGCTGACCAGGATGTGGTCGATCGCGCGCTCGGGGCGCCAGCTTGGGAACGTCGGCACCACGCAGCCCGGCGGCTGCAGCCGCGTGTGGCGGTACAGCGCCTGCATTTCCGGGCGATCGGCCACGCAGTTGAAATCGCCCATCAGCACCGCGTTGGGGTGGTCGGACAGCAGCTCGGCGATGAAGGCAAGCTGCGCCATGCGCGAGTTGGTGCCCAGCGACAGATGCGCCACCGCCACCGCGAGGCCATGTGGGCCATCACCGAATTTGGCCAGCAGTACGCCGCGCCCGCCGATGCGGCCGGGCAGGGCGTGGTCCTGGACTTCCACCGGTTCAAGCCGGCTGAGCAGGCCATTGGCGCTGGACGCCACCCCGCCCATGCGGCGGTTGGGCTGGTGGCTCCAGTAGTTGAAGCCGGCGCGCTCGGCCAGATAGTGGGTCTGGTTGGTGAAGCCCGAGCGGAGGCTGCCCGGATCGGCCTCCTGCAGGCCAACGATGTCATGGCCGCTGGCGAGCTGGGCGATGGCATCCAGGCTGCTCCGTTTGCGCCCCGCCGGCAGCGCATGTGACCAGCTGCGGGTCACATAGTCGCTGTAGCGGCGGGTGCTGGAGCCGGCCTGGATGTTGGCCGTGAGCAGGCGCAGGGTCCGCGTGTCGGGGGAAGTCACGACGGGTTCGCTGGCAGCCGGGCTCAGTTGCCCTTGGCGGCGCGTTCGCGCGCGACCAGGTGGTCGGCAATGCGCAGCATGTCCGGGAAGTTCTTGCCCTTGACCAGGTACTTGCCGTTGACGATCACCGACGGGGTGCCGGTCACGCCGCTGCGCTGCGCGAACTGCTTGGCGGCATTGGTCTTGGCGTTGACCGCGAAGCTGCTCATGGTGGCGGCGAACTGCTTCGGATCGGCACCGAAGGTGGCGTAGAACTTGGCGATGTCCTCGACCGAATCGCGGCCGCGCTCGCCCTTCAGGGTCTGCTTGGAGTGGATGGCGGCGTAGAGTTCTTCGTGGGTCTTGTCCTGCAGGCCCATGCTCTGCGCGGCGTAGAACGCACGGCCGTAGTCATCCCAGGTGTTGCCGAACATGGCCGGCACATAGACGAAGCTCACGTCGCTCGGCAGACCGGCCTTCCACGGCCCGATCAGCGGCTGGAACGCGGCGCAGGCCGGGCAGACATAGCCGAACACTTCGGCCACTTCGATCTTGCCGGTGGCCGGCTGGAACGGCTGGCCGTTCTCGATCACCACATAGTCGGTGCCGGCAACCGGTTCCGGGCCGGTCGGGCGAGCCGAGGCGGACGGCGAGGCTGCAGCGGCGCTCTCGGTGGCTGCGGCAGCCGCAGCGGTCTCGCCGGCGGCGGCCGGGGTTGCCTGTGCGTCGGCGGGAGCGGCCGGTTCGCTGGCCGGCGCCGTCGCCGGGGTGGCCGGCTCGGTCGGGGCGGCGGTGTTGGCAGTGCCATCCTGGGCCTTGCATGCGGCCAGGATCGGCAGCAGGGCCATCAACGTCAAAGCGAAACGGGTTTTCATCGAAGCATCTCCAGCGGATGAACAGGGTGGGCCGACGCGCAGCGACGGCCAGGGGAACATGATGACACGCGGTGGCTAGGCCCCCGCGTGCACGGTGCGTGACGGTTCAGCGAGCGTCGTTTCAGCGCGCTTTTTCGGTGCGGGCGCGGGCGATCAGGGCATCGGCGTTGCGCAGCATCGATTCGAACGAATCGCCCTTGACGCGGTACTTGCCGTTGATGATCAGGGTCGGGGTACCCGGCACCTTGGTGCGCAGGGCGAAGGCGCGTGCGCCCTTGACCCTGGCGTCCACCGCATCGCTCTTGAGCGCGGCGAGGTAGCGTTCCGGGGTCACGCCGTAGCCCTTGTAGAAGCCGGCCAGTTCATCGGCCGAGACGTTCTGCATCGGCAGCGAACGCTGTTCGTGCAGCGCATCGAACATGGCGCGGTGGCTGCGCTTGGCGACACCGAGCTGGTCGGCGGCGTAATAGGCACGCGCGAAGGAATCCCACACGCCACCGAAGGCCGCCGGCACCGGGGTGAAGCGGACATCCTTGGGCAGCTTGGCGGCCCAGGCTTCCAGCTGCGGTTCGAAGTGGGCGCAGTGCGGGCAGGTGTAGCCGAACATCTCCACCACTTCGACCTTGCCGGCCAGCGGCGCGAACGAACCGGCGTCGTCGATCAGCTCATAGTCCCGGCCTTCTTCCAGCGGCGCGGCCGGGGCGGCGAGGGCACTCAACGGGCTCAGGGCAAGCAGGAGCAGCATCAGGCGGGGCATCACACTCATCAACATCCATCTCCATCGGAAAAAAACGACGCCGGCCCTATCGCCGGCGTGCTGGTGAACATACCGTGCCGCCTGCGCGCGGCGCATCCGCCATCGGTCCCGGCGGTCGCCCGGGAGCGCCGAGCGGCCGCGACCTGCCGGCGGTAGGTGGTCAGGGCGCCTGCGCGGCACCGGTGTGCGGGGCCACCGCCGCGACATCGTCGGCGCGGTTGTGCAGGCCCTGCAGGTAGCTGCCCAGTGCCTGGATCTCCTGCTCGGTCAGCTGCCTGGCGATGGTGGCCATGATCTGGAAGTGCGCCTTGTCGGTTTCGTGGGTGACCCCGGCCTGGTACTCCTGCAGCCGGCGCGCGACATACGCCGCATGCTGGCCACCGATGTGCGGGTAGGCCGGGCCCGGGTTGCCGGCGCCGGTGGGACCGTGGCAGGCCATGCACGCCGGGATGCCGCGTTCGGCATCGCCACCGCGATAGAGCTGCTGGCCGATCTCGTAGAACTTCCTGCCCGCGTAGGGACCTTCGCTGACCAGGCCGTCGTCGGCAAGCCCGGCACTGGCTTTCTGCGTTGCGAAATACGCACCGATGTCGCGCATGTCCTGCGGGGTGAGGTCCTGCACGAACGGCACCATCGCCGCGGAGGCACCGGAGGTGCGCTGGCCGTTGGCGATCAGGGCCATCTGCTGGGCGACATAGCGCTCGCTCTGGCCGGCGATGCTGGGGTACATCTCCACGGTGGAATTGCCGTCGGCGGAGTGGCAGGCCGCGCAGGCGGCGGCCTTGGTCTGCCCGGCCTTGGCATCGCCCCAGGTGGTCTTGCTGAAATCGACCTCCAGCGACGCGGTCTTGATCGGCCCGTTGTCGGGCAACGGGGTCAACGAGGTCTGGGCGACCGCAACGGCGGCCAGCAGCGATACAGCGACAGCGGAAACGGCAAGAACGCGAGCGTGGCGCATGCGGAAGCTCCGTGTGGACCGGCCTGGCGGCTGCAGGGTGCAGTCGCGGGGATCGCCCGATTATCCATGCCGTTTCACGCCACGGTCAACGCAGCAGTGCAGCAAAACCGGGCCGTGGCAGCGCGTTGGCGCCCCGGACATGCGATCCTATGCCCATGTCATTGCTCCTCGAACGTGCCCATTACCTGCTTTCGGCCCACAACACCCGGCAATTGCCGGAGGATGTCGGGGCCGAAGTCGCCTTTGCCGGGCGCTCCAACGCCGGCAAATCCAGCGCCCTCAACGCCCTGACCCGCCAGAACAGCCTGGCCCGGGTCTCCAAGACCCCCGGCCGCACCCAGCAGCTGGTGTTCTTCGAGGTCACCCCGGACGCCAAGCTGGTCGATCTGCCCGGGTATGGCTACGCCAAGGTGCCGCTGGACCTCCAGGCCCACTGGCAGGCCTTCATCGACCAGTACTTCCGCACCCGCGAGGCCCTGCGTGGCCTGGTGGTGGTGATGGACATCCGCCACCCGCTGAAGGACTACGACCGCCAGATGCTGGCCTACGCGGTCCAGCGCGGCCTGCCGGCGCACGCGCTGCTGACCAAGGCCGACAAGCTTGGCCGCGGCCAGCAGGGCATCGCCCTGCAGAAGGTGCGCAAGGAACTGCAGTCCTCGTTCGGCGACACCGTCAGCGTGCAGACCTTCTCCGGCCCGGCCCGCCAGGGCGTGGACGAGGCCCGCGGCATCATCGGCGGCTGGCTCGGCCTGAACAAGCCGGCCCCGGAAACCGCCTGACCGGCGCAGGGCGCCGACCGCTGGTCGGCTGCCGCTCGGTAGAGCCGACCGTTGGTCGGCTGTCGCTCGGTAGAGCCGACCGTTGGTCGGCTGTCGCCTGGTAGAGCCGACCGTTGGTCGGCTGTCGCACGCCGCGCGGGATCTTGATTACCCATCAGAAGCAGCCGACCGTTGGTCGGCTCTACCCGGCGGTGTGCGTGGTCTGACCGGAGGGCAGCCGACCAACGGTCGGCTCTACCCTGGGGTGTGCGTGGTCTGACCCGAGGGCAGCCGACCAACGGTCGGCTCTACCCGGGTGTGTGCGTGGTCTGACCGGAGAGCAGCCGACCAACGGTCGGCTCTACCGGGGTGTGCGTGGGCTGACCGGAGGGCAGCCGACCAACGGTCGGCTCTACCGTTGCGCGGGCAGGGGGGTGAACTCGCCGGGGACCCAGGCGAACGCGTCGCCTTCGCGGCGGACGTGGCCCAGGCCCGGGAACGGCAGGTGCGCGCCGGCGACCCACCAGCCCTGGTCGGCCGCCTCGGCCATCATCCGGCGGCGGCTGGCGATGGCGGCGTCGCGGTCGCTGTCCGCTTCATACGCGGCCGTGGGCTGGGCGAACTGCACGGCATGGAAATGCACGATGTCGCCCCAGACCAGCAACGCCTGGCCCTGCCCGGCGTCGATCTTCCAGGACACATGGCCGGGGGTATGGCCGTGGCTGTCCAGCGCGCTCACGCCGGTCGGCAGCGCCTGCCCGGGACGGAAACGACGCAGTTTTCCCGCCGCCTCATACGGCGCCACCGCCTTGCGTGCCAGCGCGAAGGCGAAGCGTACGCCCTGCGGTGCGCTGGCTTCGCTGGCCGGGTCCAGCCAGTAGCCGGCATCGGCGGCCGACAGCCAGACCGTGGCGTTGGGATAGGCGGTGCCACCCTGTGCATCCAGCAGGCCGCACAGATGGTCCGGATGGGCGTGGGTGAGCAGCACGTCATCGACGTCGGCCGGGTCGTAGCCGGCCGCGCGCAGGTTGCCCAGCACCTGGCCCAGGCCGGGGCCGAAGCACTGGGCGGTGCCGGTGTCGACCAGGGTCAGGTGGTTGCCGCGCTGGACCAGGTAGGCGTTGACCGCGGTCTGCAGGCCCTTGCCATCCTCGGGCACGTAACGATGGTCGAGCAGGCGGGTGACCGCGCCGGGGGCGATGCCCACCAGCTCCTGGCGGCCCAGTGCGACAGTGCCGTCGAACAGCGCGGTGACCTGCACCGTCCCGATCTGCTGGTGGTAGACGCCCGGCACCTGCGTGCGCGGCAGGTGGGACGTGGTGGCGAAGGCAGGGCCGGCGACGGCGGCCAGCAACAGGGCGGCGGCGAGCAGACGAACGCGGGGGAAGGGCATGTGGATCTCCATACGCGGCGGCAGCGCCGCGGTAGGCCCATGCTGCGCGAGGGCAGCGCCGCATTCCGCTCAGAATGCATCGCGATCCGCTCGCGACCGCTCAGCTGTTGCCGATCGCGGCCGGCTCCAGGCCGTAACGTGCGGCGAAGCGCTTGCTGAAGCTGGCCAGCGAGCGGTAGCCCACGCGTGCGGCCACGGTCTTCAACGGCAGGCGCGTGGTGTAGAGCAGGTTCATCGCGTGGGCCAGGCGTGCGTCGGCGATCAGCTCGCGCATGCTGGAGCGTTCGCCGGCCAGGCGCCGGCGCAGCGTGGCGCCGCTCAGCCCGAGCTGCTGCTCGAAATCGCGCGATTGCCAGTCGCGCTCCGGCTGCGCGGCGATCAGGTCGCGGATGCGCTCGCCCAGGCTCGGCTCGGGCGGCACCAGCAGGCTGCCGTGACCGCCGCGGCAGAACGCCACCACCAGCGATGCCAGGGCCAGCCGCGCCTCGGTGTACCGCCCCTGTTCCAGCGCATGGCGCCATTGCCGCAGGTGGTCGGCATGCGCGTCGAGCGGCAGGCGCGCCAGCGCATCGCCGGCCTCCGGCAGCGGCTCGTTCCACAGCACCCGTGCAGCCGACAGCGCTTCGCCGCACAGCGGCACGATCGCACTGAGGTACAGGCCGGAGTCCGGGTCGGGGATGTTGA
The DNA here is from genome assembly GCF_049310345.1 of Stenotrophomonas sp. GZD-301. NCBI lineage: Bacteria > Pseudomonadati > Pseudomonadota > Gammaproteobacteria > Lysobacterales > Lysobacteraceae > Stenotrophomonas > Stenotrophomonas sp. GZD-301. The sequence continues at coordinate 42,941 of NZ_JBMOWY010000037.1, forward strand.
CCACATCGATGCGGCAGCGCCGGGTGATCAGGAACAGGTCGCCCGGCGCCAGCGCCAGCGACTGCTGCCCGGTGCGCACCTGCTTGCGCCCCTGCAGCAGGATCGCGAACTGCGGCTGCGGAATGTCCACCGACGAGGCGCCGTGTTCGCGGCGCGCGGTGATGCAGGCATAGCCGTCGGCGCGCTGGCAGTCGGCCAGGCTCGCCATCTCGGCCAACAGGGACTCAGGGGGTGTGCGGGTATCCATTACAGCGCAGTATCGAACAACTGGCCGATCGCTGCGGCCGCCGCCATCGCCAGCGCGCCCCAGAACATCACGCGCAGTGCGCCGCGCAGGGGCCGTGCGCCACCGACGCGGGCCGCGATCGCGCCGGTCAGGCCCAGCCCGACCAGGGTGACGGCGGTGGTGATCTGCGCCACCTGCGCGTGCGGGGCGAGCAGCGCGGTCACCACCGGCAGCGCGGCGCCGGCCGTGAACGCGCCGGCCGAGGCCAGTGCCGCCTGTATCGGCCGGGCGCGCAGTTCCTCGGTGATGCCCAGCTCGTCGCGCGCGTGCGCACCCAGCGCATCGTGCGCGGTGAGCTGCACCGCGACCTCGTGGGCCAGCTCGGCCGTCAGCCCCCGATGCCGGTAGATCGCGGCCAGCTCCTGCAGTTCGCTGTGCGGGTCGTCATGCAGCTCGCGCTTCTCCACCACGAGGTCGGCCTGCTCGGTATCGGCCTGGGACTGCACCGACACATACTCGCCGGCCGCCATCGACATCGCCCCGGCCACGGTGCCGGCGATGCCGGTGGTCAGTACGGTGGTGGCCGATGCGCCGCTGGCGGCGATGCCGACCACCAGCCCGGCCACCGAGACGATGCCGTCGTTGGCGCCGAGCACGGCCGCGCGCAGCCAACCGACGCGGTCGGAGCGGTGGACTTCCGGATGGCGGGATCTGCTCATGCCTACAGTCTAGGGTGGGCAGGGCGGGGACGGCGGAATGACTCGCAGCAGCGTCAAGTCCTTCCCAGTGGGATGCTGAAAACCGTCACGGTGACGCGACGGTGGGGGACGCCACGATATAGTGCGCCCTTGCGATGCCGGGGCGCGGTCCCCACATCCCCGCCCTGACCAGAATCCTGCGAGCCTCCCCTTGTCGAGCCCCAGCCACGTCGCCGAGACGCCGATCACCGACCGAAATGAACTGGTCGCCACGCTGGCCTCCGGCGAGAAGCCCAAGGCGCAGTGGCGCATCGGCACCGAGCACGAGAAGTTCGGCTTCCGCCTGGACGACCTGCGTCCGCCGACCTTCGACGGCGACCGCGGCATCGAGGCCCTGCTCAACGGCTTGACCCGCTTCGGCTGGGCACCGGTGCAGGAAGGCGGCCGCACCATCGCGCTGCTGCGTGACAACGCCTCGGTGACGCTGGAGCCGGCCGGCCAGCTGGAACTGTCCGGTGCAGCGCTGGAAACCATCCACCAGACCTGCGTGGAAACCGGCACCCACCTCAATGAAGTGGCGCAGGTGGCCGGCGAGCTTCAGCTGGGCTTCCTCGGCATGGGCTTCCAGCCGAAATGGCGGCGCGACGAGATGCCGTGGATGCCCAAGGGGCGCTACCGGATCATGCGCGACTACATGCCCAAGGTCGGCTCGCTCGGCCTGGACATGATGACCCGCACCTGCACGGTGCAGGTCAATCTGGACTACGCCACCGAAGCGGACATGGTGAAGAAGTTCCGCGTGTCGCTGGCGCTGCAGCCGATCGCCACGGCGCTGTTCGCCGACTCGCCGTTCACCGAAGGCCAGCCGAACGGCTACCAGAGCTACCGCTCGCACATCTGGACCGATACCGATGCCGACCGCACCGGCATGCTGGACTTCGTGTTCGAGGACGGCTTCGGCTACGAGCGGTATGTGGACTACCTGCTCGACGTGCCGATGTACTTCTCCTACCGCGATGGCGTGTACCACGACGCCAGCGGCCAGAGCTTCCGCGATTTCATGGTGGGCAAGCTGCCGGTGCTGCCGGGCCAGCTGCCGACGCTGCGCGACTGGTCCGATCACATGACCACCGCCTTCCCCGAAGTGCGCCTGAAGAAGTACCTGGAAATGCGCGGTGCCGATGGCGGGCCGTGGAACCGCCTGTGCGCGCTGCCGGCGTTCTGGGTGGGCCTGCTCTACGACGATGCCGCACTGGATGCGGCCTGGGACCTGGTCCGCGATTTCAGCCTGGCCGAGCGCCACGCGCTGCGCGACGGCGTGCCGCGTCATGCATTGAAGCTGCCGTTCCGTGGCGGCACCGTGCGTGACCTTGCGCGCGAAGCGGTGAAGATCGCCGTGGCCGGCCTGCAGCGCCGTGCCGCACGCAACGCCGACGGCCAGGACGAAAGCCACTTCCTGGACGTGCTGCAGGAAATCGTCGATTCCGGCCTGACCCCTGCCGACCGCAAGCTGGCGCTGTTCCACGGCGAGTGGAACGGCAGCATCGACCCGGTCTTCAAACAGTTCGCCTACTGAGGATCAGGGCGGGTACCGACCGCCCTTGAAATGGTGGGTACCGACCGCCCTTGACATGGTGGGTACCGACCGTTGGTCGGTACGCTTTTCTCAATGGGCGGACGCCTTCGAGAACAGATTGATCACCGCCACGCCGGCCACGATCAGGCCCATGCCGATCAGCGCCGGCGCATCCAGTTTCTGCTTGAACACCGCCCAGCCGATCAGCGAGATCAGCACGATGCCCGCACCGGACCAGATCGCGTAGGCGATCCCGGTGGGGATGGATTTGAGCGTGAGCGCGAGCAGATAGAAGGCGGCGGCATAGCCGACCACGGTGCCGACCGAGGGCCACAACCGGGTAAAGCCGTCGGAGGCTTTCAGCAGGCTGGTGGCGATCACCTCGAACACAATCGCAAGGCCCAGCAGAACATACACATTCATGGCGCGCGCACCGGTTGGACGATGCGCGCATTGTACGGGCGTGCCCGTGCAGCGCCGGACGCTGCAGCAGCGTCCGGCGCAGACCATGTTCAGGCGGCCTGTGCACCAAGCGTGGCCATGTCGATCACGAAGCGGTAGCGCACATCGTTGCGCGCCATGCGCTCCCAGGCTTCGTTGACGGTCTTGATGTCGATCACTTCCACATCGCTGACGATGCCGTGCTCGGCGCAGAAGTCCATCATCTCCTGGGTCTCGGCCATGCCGCCGATCGCCGAGCCGGTGATGTGCTTGCGACCGAACATCATGGACGCGCCCATCAGCGGCGGGTCCAGTTCGGTCAGCACGCCGACCAGGCACATGGTCGCATCGCGCTTGAGCAGGGACATGTACGGGTTGGTGTCGTGGCTCACCGGAATGGTGTTGAGCAGGAAGTCGAAGCTGCCGGCATGCGCCTTCATCTGCGCCGGATCGCGCGACACCAGCACCTCATCGGCACCCAGACGCTTGGCATCGGCACCCTTTTCCGGGGTGGTGGTGATCATCACCACGGTGGCGCCCATCGCCTTGGCGAACTTCACGCCCATGTGGCCCAGCCCGCCCAGGCCGATCACGCCGACCTTCTGGCCGGGGCCGACCTTCCAGTGGCGCAGCGGCGAGTAGGTGGTGATGCCGGCGCACAGCAGCGGCGCGGCGGCTTTCAGGTCCAGCTTGTCGGACACCTTCACCACGAAGCGCTGCTCCACCACGATGTGGTCGGAGTAGCCGCCGAACGTCGGCTGGCCGCTGTCGCGTTCGGTGCTGTTGTAGGTGAAGGTGGCACCCTTCTGGCAGTACTGCTCCAGGTCCTGGTCGCAGGCATCGCAGTGGCGGCACGAATCGACCATGCAGCCCACGCCGGCGTGGTCGCCGACCTTGAAGCGGGTGACGTTGGCGCCGACCTCGGTGACCCGGCCGATGATCTCGTGGCCCGGCACCATCGGGAAGATCGAGCCGCCCCAGTCGTCGCGCGCCTGGTGCAGGTCGGAGTGGCAGATGCCGCTGTACAGGATCTGGATGCGGACATCGTCCGGGCCGACCGTGCGGCGCTCGAAGGAGAACGGCACCAGCGGGGCAGTCTGGTCGTGAACGGCATAACCGTGGGCGAGGGACATGGGGAATCCTTGGCAGGTTTGTAGAAAGGCGCTTTACAATACGCCCCGATGCTGTGCACAGGCAGTCAGGATATCGGCATGATTCATCAAGTGAGACTGGATAATCATGGTCACTGACAACCTCACCCACCTGGCCGCGTTCGCCGCCGTGGCGCGGCACCGCAGCTTCCGCCGTGCGGGGGCCGAATTGGCCCTGTCCACCTCGGCGGTCAGCTATGCGATCCGCGCGCTGGAAGAGCGCCTGGGGGTCGGCTTGTTCCACCGCACCACCCGCAGCGTGGCCCTCACTGAGGCCGGCCAGCGCCTGCTCGAACGGCTGCAGCCGGCGCTCGGTCAGGTTCATGACGCGCTGGAGGAGATGAACCACTTCCGCGCCGCACCGGCCGGGCTGCTGCGCATCAACGCCACCCGCGCCGCCGTGCATACCCAGCTCGGTCCGCGGCTGGCCCGCTTCCTGCGCAGCCATCCGGATGTGCGCATCGAGCTGGCCCAGGACGATGGGCTGGTCGATATCGTCGCCAACGGCTTCGACGCCGGCGTGCGGCTGCACGAGTTCGTTCCCGAGGACATGGTGGCGGTACCGCTCGGGCCGCCGTTGCGTGGGCTGATCGTTGGCGCGCCGGCGTATCTGCAGGACCGCGCAACGCCGCAGCATCCGCGCGATCTGGCCCACCACGAATGCGTGCGCTTCCGCTTCGCCAGTGGCCATCTGTACAAGTGGCAGTTTGATCGCGATGGCCAGGCGCTGGAGATCGACGTGCCGGGCCGGCTCACGCTCGGCGACCAGCACACCGTGCTGCAGGCGGTGCTGGATGGACTGGGACTGGCCTACGTGCTCGAAGACGCCGCGCGGCCGTATCTGGACGACGGCCGGCTGGTGGCCGTACTGGAAGACTGGAGCGAGCCGTTTCCCGGCTTCGTGCTGTATTACCCGCGCCAGCGGCAGATGTCCTCGGCGTTGCGCGCGTTCGTGGACATGCTGCGCGAGCCGGTGTGAGGCGCGCGCTGCACTGCGCGGCAGGGTGACCTTCTTCATGGCGACTTTCGTCACTGTGTCATGCCGGGTGCGCGGCACTACGCTGCGATCGAACCCCGTGCAGCGTCGCCATGACGCACTGCGCTGCATGGACCGGCAACACGCCATGCCATGACAAGGAGGATGCGATGCAGAACCAGCACCAGGACCAGGACCAGGACCACAACCAGGATCTTCGCCAGCGTGTGGCGACGTTGGAACGCCATGCCCGCCGCGGGCGCGTGATGGCCGCGACGATGTTCGCGCTCGGCGCATCTCTGGCACTGATCGGTACCACGGTGGCGCAGCCGGAGGCGCAGATCGTGCCGGAAATCCGCACGCACAAGCTCACCGTGGTGGACAGCGAGGGACGCACCCGCGTGCAGATCGCCGAAGACCCCGCCGACCACAACCGCAATGCGCGCGCGGCGGGCCTGACCATCTACGACATCACCGGCCACGAGCGCGGCGGCATCGGTACGATGGCCGACGGCAGTGCCGCCGTTGCCCTGGATGCGCCGCATGGCGTCGGCCACAAGATGCGCGATCGCGCCGGCATCAAAGTGGGGCCGGATGGGTCGGCGATGATCGTCACCATCTCCAACGCCGGGCAGTTCTCTGCCGGCCTGTACTCCAAGGGTGAAGAAGGCCGCCTGGAGCTGTCGCGCAGCGATGCGGCGGCCGACCAGATGGCCACGCGGGTGATCACCCAAAGCAGCGATACGTCCAAGGCGGGCAAGCTGCAGTAGCGCACCGACGCTCACAAGCTCCACACAGGCGGGTGGCAGCATGGCGACATCCCTGCCCCCGTCGTTGAGGAGAGTGTCATGGCATCGTCTGCCATCCGGGCCCGCGCCTGGTCCATCCATCCGGTCCACGCCGCCGTGCTCGGCGGCGTGCTGCCGCTGTTTCTCGGTGCGCTGCTGGCCGACTACGCCTACTGGAGCAGCTACGAGATCCAGTGGAGCAACTTCGCGTCCTGGCTGCTGATCGGCGCGATGGTGATGACCACCCTCGCACTGCTGTGTGCATTCGTCGGCCTGGCGCGTGGCAGCCGCCGGCTGGGCTACCTGCTGGTGCTGGTCGCCACCTGGATCGTGGGGTTCATCAACGCCCTGCATCACGCACGCGATGCCTGGGCGATCATGCCCACCGCGCTGCTGCTGTCGGCCGTGGCAACTGTGCTGGCGCTGGTGGCAACGTGGATCGGGTTTGCCAGCCTGCGCGTGGGAGGTGTGCGATGAACCGTCCTGTCGTCCGCGTGATCGCGGTATCGGTACTGGCCACGGCGCTGGCCGCCTGCGGCCAGGCACCGCAGATGCACCAGTACGGCAATGCGCCGGAGCTGCCGGCGCCGCACCGGGGGCTGATGCCGGACATGACCATCGCCAAACCGGCGACCTGGGGCGACCGCGTGCCGACCGTGCCGGACGGCTATCGCATCACCGCGATCGCCACCGACCTGGCGATCCCGCGGCAGACGCTGGTCCTGCCCAACGGCGACATTCTGGTGGCGGAGGGACGCGGTGGCAGCGCGCCCAATCTCAAGCCCAAGGACGTGATCGCCGGCCGCATCAAGGCCAAGGGCAACACCGCGGTGAAGGGCGGCAACCGCCTGACCCTGCTGCGCGATGCCGATGGCGATGGCGTCTATGAACTGAAGACCGTGTTTGCCGACAAACTCAATGCGCCCTATGGCCTGGCGCTGATCGGCAATGCGCTGTACGTGGCCAACCAGGATGCGCTGGTGCGCTTCGACTACCAGCCGGGCCAGACCCGCGCGGGTGGCGCGCCGGTCACGCTGACCACGCTGCCGTCCGCGATCAACCATCACTGGACCAAGTCGCTCGCCGCCAGTGCCGACGGCCGGTACCTGTACGTGGGCATCGGCTCCAACAGCAACATCACCGAGCGCGGCATGGCGGTGGAAGTGGACCGCGCGCGCGTCTGGCAGGTGGACGCCGCCACCGGCGCGCACCGCGACTATGCCACCGGCCTGCGCAACCCGACCGCGCTGGCCATCCAGCCCGGCACCGGTGCCCTGTGGGCGGTGGTCAACGAACGCGACGAGATCGGCCCGAACCTGGTGCCCGACTACCTCACCTCGGTGCGCGATGGCGGCTTCTACGGGTGGCCCTACAGTTACTGGGGCAAGCACCCGGATCGACGGGTGATGCCGCAGGACCCGGCCAAGGTCGCCTCGGCGCTCGTGCCCGATTACGCGCTGGGCTCGCACGTGGCCGCGCTCGGCGTGGCGTTCTCATCCCCGGCGATGGGCGCGCGCTTCGCCGACGGCGTGTTCGTGGGCGAGCACGGCAGCTGGAACCGCAACCCGCCGGTCGGCTACAAGGTGGTGTTCGTGCCGTTCCGCGAGGGTCGCCCGGCAGGCGATCCGATCGACATTGCGACCGGCTTCCACGGCGACGACGGGCTGACCCGCGGGCGTCCGGTGGGCGTCACGCTGGACCCGCGCGGCGCGCTGATCGTGGCCGATGATCTGGCCAACACGATCTGGCGGATTACCCCGAACGCGACCGCCGCGGCACCGGCTGCACCGGCCGTGCCCGCAGCGCCTGCCGGGACGCCGTAAGCGGCGCGGTTGCGGCCTGCCACCTGCCCACACGCAGGCGGCAGGCCACCGCACCGGACCGGCCCGGACCGCCTCCGGG
>NZ_JBMOWY010000038.1:0-40379 GCF_049310345.1 Stenotrophomonas sp. GZD-301
GGGGGGGTGTCGTCTTCAAAGCGCACGTGGAGAGTGAGCCTGCCCACTGTACCGGACCGGCCCGGACCGCCTCCGGGCCACTGTCTGCAAGGCGCCGCGCGGCGCCTTGACACGCCCCGGGGCACTCGACATGATCCGCCACGGGGAGCCCGCGACCGGGCCAACAGCATGGCAGGGACGTTATGCGACAGGGGAGTGCAGCACCGCTGGCGGTGGATCGGCGCGGCATCCGCGCGCGACTTCGCACGCTCACCTTCCGGATCACCCTCACCACGGTTGCCCTTGCCGGGGCCGGCTGCGTTGATGGCCCGGGCATCGGCGTAGAGCTCAAGGCGCTTGGCGATTCTCCGCTGGCCGGTGAGCTGTCCCGCCAGTGGATGAACCGCGAACCCTCGATTGCCCGCAATCTTCAGACCTGGCTGCAGACGCGTCCGGACAGTGCTGCGTGCCTGGCCTCCGAGTCCTGCCTGCGCGATCTTGGCTTCCAGCGCTGTGCGGTCACCGGGCAGGATCTGTCGTGCCACTACCAGGCCACGATGCCCGGCACGCTGCTCAAGGGCGGCGGCGAACGCAGGCCGTTGCAGATCCAGTTGCGCGTGGATATGCACAGCCGCAAAGGCGCGATCACCGCGCTGGATGTTGCCCGCTCCGGCTTCCCGTAATCGTCGCAGGTGCTGGGCACCTGCCGTGTCATCTCTCGACGCCCCATCTGCACGCGCCGTTCGGTTGATCGGTGCGTGCCCCCTGCCGTGGCCTGCCACGGTCCGCCCCGGAAGAGAATGGAATCATGTCTGGATACATCATTGAAATCGTCACCATGCCGATCGTGCCGGTGCCCGGCGTTGGGGATGTCGCCGGCCACAACTTCCTGCGTCTGCGGGGGCCGGATGGCAGCATCCAGGGCGAAATGCATGGCCTGGCCACCAGCAGCGACGGGTCGATCAAGGCGATCGGCTATCTCAGCAGCGACCGGCTGAAAGCCTACGATCTGCAGAATCCAGCCGACTTCTACTCCCGGCCCGGGCAGCCCAGTCAGGTGCTGTTCGAGGGCTCGCTGGCGGATGTGGCCGCCAAGTGGGGCGTGGCGCAGAACGCGATGGAGCAGTTGAACAACATGGACCTGGGCTACCCGCCGGGTGGGTTCACCGGGCCCAACAGCAACTCGGTGGCCCATACGCTGATCAAGGCGATGGGTCTCACCCAGCCGACCGGCTTCGAGGACCTGATCACCCCCTTCGACAACTACGACCTGCTCGACCCGCCGGCGTCCCAGGACTATTTCGACGAGATGTCCGCGCAGATGCGCGACTGGATCAACCATCAGCTGGATCTGATGAAACGTCGGTTCCTCGATTCGCCGCTGGGCGAGGAGTTCCAGCGCGCCCGGAGCCTGTTCGAACGGCTGCGCGACCTGCTCAAAGACCCCACCTACCGCATCGTCAGATACGACCCGCTGGCGCTGGATCTGGATGGCGACGGCGTAGTGCGCACCGTTGCCGAAAACGGCGCAGCGGGTGCGTTGTTCGATCACAACGGCGACGGCATCCGTACCGCCACCGGTTGGGTGGATGGCTCCGACGGCATTCTGGTGTGGGACCGCAATGGCAACGGTCGCGTGGAAGACGGGACCGAGCTGTTCGGCGACAACACCACCGGCGCCGGCGCCGGGTTCACCGATGGCTTCCAGGCGCTGGGCAGCCTGGACAGCAACCATGACGGCGTGATCAACGCGCTCGACGCCAGATTCAACGAGATCAAGGTCTGGCAGGATGTCGACGGTGACGGCATCAGCGATGCCGGCGAGCTCAAGACGCTGACCGAGCTGGGCATTGAGAGTTTCTCGCTGGACTCGACCAATGCCGGCAATGGGGCGGTCGCCGGCGGTCGCCTGTTCGGCACCGGCAGCTTCGTGCGGCGCAACGCCGATGGCACGACCACGACTGGCCTGATGCAGGACTTCCTGTTCGACCATGACGGCGTCTACAGCGAGTACATCGACCCGGTCGCCGTCGATCCGGCGGTGGCCGACCTGCCCACGCTCGGTGCCGTCGGCCGGCTGCGCGAGATGCACCAGGCCGCCAGCCTGTCCCCCGCTCTGGCGCAGGCGCTGCAGGCGCTGGTCGCCACCAGCAGCCGCGCTGAACTGAAGGGCCGCGTGGCCGATGTGCTGCTGGAGTGGGCGCGGACCAATCCCACGTTCAGCGCCGCTGGCATCGAACTGTTTGCCGGCGGCGGCGTGGAGGACCCCAATTCGCCCAACGTGATCAACCTGCGCCCGGGCGAGGTGCTGGCGTGGGCCGATCCGACCTGGCTGTCCGAGCCGCAGTGGGAAATGGTGCGGGTGGTGGAAGCGCTGCTGGGCAACGAGGTGCCGATCACCGGCCTGTGGTGGGGCTCGGAAACCATCCAGCAGTATCAGGCGATCTACGACAACTACTTTGAGCTGGCCTACCAGAGCCTGGTCGCGCAGACGCGTCTGCGTCCGTACCTGGACGCCATCGCGATCGACTGGACCGGTCTCAATCAGTTCTCCTACGATTTCACCGCGATGCATGCGCTGCTGGACACGCGTTATGCCAGCGAGCCGGTGGATACGGTGATCGACCTGGCCGAGCTGCTGCGTGCGCAACTGGGCAACCTGGGCGGGCAGGGCCTGCTCGCAGGCACTGGCACGCTTCGCTCCTGGCTGGACACGCACGGCGGCAACGCGGCCGTGGTGGACGCGCTGGCGCGCCTGGACATCCGTCTTTCGTCCACCGACGGCGGCACGCTCAACGGCAGCGCGGACGGTGACATCCTGATCGGGCGCAACCAGCTCAGCGGGCGGGAAACGCTGCGTGGCGGGGCGGGCAACGATGTGCTGGTCGGCGATGGCGGCAGTGACAGCCTGCAGGGCGATGCCGGCGACGACCAGCTGTTCGGCGGCGCGGACGACGACCAGCTCAGCGGCGGCGACGGCAACGACACCCTGACCGGCGGCACCGGCAACGACGTGCTGTACGGCGATGCGGGCAATGATGTGCTGCTGGGCGGGGAGGGCAACGACCAGCTGCAGGGCGGCAGCGGCAACGACCGCCTTGACGGCGGCACCGGCAACGACTACCTGTCCGGTGGCGCCGGCAATGATGTCTACCTGTTCGGGCGCGGCAGCGGCTATGACCGCATCAACAACTGGGACGACACCGCCGGCCGCCGCGACATCGTCCAGTTCGGTGCCGGCATCACCGCTGCCGACATCCGCATGTGGCGCAGCGGCGACTACCTCTGCATCACCATCATCGGCACCAACGACCGCATCGACATCCAGGAGTTCTTCGAGGCCGACGGTGCCAGTGCGTACCGCATCGACGGGTTCCGCTTCGCCAACGGCACCGAGTGGTCCATCGCCGACGTGAAGACCCGGGTGCTGACGGCCACCGATGGCGACGACGACATCTACGGCTACGAGACCGACGATGTCATCACCGGTGGCACCAGCAACGACTGGCTCTCCGGGCGCGGCGGCAACGACACCCTCAGTGGTGGCGCCGGGGCCGATACGCTCAACGGCGACGAGGGCAACGACAGCCTGTCCGGCGATGCCGGTGCGGACAGCCTGCACGGCGGGCAGGGCAACGATCTGCTTGACGGTGGTGCCGACGATGACCGCCTGGATGGCGGCGATGGCGATGACCGTCTCGACGGCGGGCTGGGCAACGACGTGCTCGATGGCGGTCGCGGCAACGACACCTATGTGTTCAACGCCGGCGGTGGGCACGACGTCATCCGCAACTACGACACCGGCGCCGGGCGCCTGGACGTGCTGGAGTTCGGCGCCGGCATCGCGGTGTCGGCCGTCACCGCGTCCCGTCAGGGCAGCGACCTGGTGCTGACGGTGCTCGGTGGCGACGACGTGCGCGTGCAGAACTACTTCATGGACGATGGCGATGGCGCGTACCGCATCGACGCGATCCGCTTCGCCGACGGTACGCAGTGGAGCGTGGCCGACATCAAGGCCCGTGTGCAGGCTGCCACCGCTGGCGACGACCTGCTGCAGGGCTATGCGGGCAGCGACGAGATCGACGGCGGCCTGGGCAACGACACGATCCGGGGCGCCGCCGGCAACGACATCCTCGCCGGCGGTGGCGGCGACGACATGCTGCACGGTGAGGACGGCGATGATGCGCTCGACGGTGGCGACGGCAGCGACACGCTGTTTGGCGACGACGGCAATGACCTGCTGGTCGGCGGCGCCGGCATCGACGCGCTGCATGGCGGTTTCGGCGACGACGTGCTACGGGGCGGGCTCGACGGCGACTGGCTGGCCGGTGCGCAGGGCGACGACACGCTGTTCGGCGATGAAGGTGACGACCGCCTGCTCGGTGGTGACGGCAACGACCAGCTGCATGGCGGTGCCGGCAACGACGTGCTGGAAGGCAACGACGGTGACGACACGTTCCACTTCGCGCGTGGCGACGGCCGCGACACCCTCATCGATACGGTCGGCGCCACCGTGCTGCGGCTGGCTGGGCTGACCCGCGCCGAGATCATCATGCGCCGCGAAGGGAACGCGCTGGTCATCCGCTTTGGTACGGCAGCGGGCGACGAAGTCCGCTGGGAAGATGTGTTTGCGGCGGACACCGGGCTGGCCCTGCGCGGCCTGACCGTGCACGTCGGTGATGAACCGGCGTGGGTGCTCCCGGCGGCGGCGCTGGACCTGGAGGTGCTCAAGGGCACGGCGGCCGCCGATGTCATTCTCGGCAATGCGGCCGGCAACACCATCGACGCCCTGGCCGGGGACGATACGGTGCACGCGGGCGCGGGTGACGACACCGTCAGCGGCGGTGAGGGCGCCGACCAGCTGTGGGGCGAGCAGGGCGACGATCACCTGTTTGGCGGTGCGGGCAACGACGCGCTGTACGGTGGCGAGGGCCACGACACGCTCTCCGGTGGCGAGGGGCAGGACCTGCTCGACGGCGGGGCCGGCGCCGACCACCTCAGCGGCGGGGGCGGCGATGACGTGTACCGCGTGGACGATGTGCTCGATGTGGTCAGCGAGGCCGCCAACGGCGGTACCGACCGGATCGAGTCGTCGGTGGACTTCGCCCTGCCCGATCACGTGGAAGTGCTGGAACTGGTGGGGTCGGCCGACGTGGCCGCCACCGGCAACCAGGCGGCCAACACCCTGCTCGGCAACGAGGGCGCCAACCGCCTGGAGGGTCTGGGCGGCGACGATATCCTCGAGGGGCGCGCGGGCAACGACACCCTGGCCGGCGGCGACGGCAACGACGACCTCGACGGTGGCAGTGGTGAGGATCTGCTGATCGGCGGGACCGGCAACGACACCTACCGCGTGGACAGCGCGCAGGACGTCATCGTCGAGCTGGCAGGCGAGGGTCTGGACGTGGTCTACGCGACCAGCGACTACACCCTGTCGGCCAACATCGAGCGCCTGGTCCAGGTGGAAGGCAGCAGCGCGTGGTCGGCCACCGGCAACCAGAGCGACAACGAACTGATCGGCAACAGCAGCAGCAACCGGCTGGACGGTGCCGGCGGCGCCGACCGCATGGTGGGTGGGCTGGGCGACGACACCTATGTCGTCGACCATGCCGGTGACGTGGTGGTCGAGCTGGCCGGCGAAGGCCGCGACACCGTGGAGGCCTCGATCGACTACCAGCTCGGCGACACGCTGGAAGACCTGACCCTGCTCGGTGAGGGCAATCTCAACGGCACCGGCAACGCCGGCGACAACGTGCTGATCGGCAACGTCGGCAACAACCGTCTCGACGGTGGCCTGGGGGGCGATCTGATGTCCGGTGGGCTGGGTGACGACTACTACATCAACGACAGCAGCGACGACTGGATCCGCGAGTACGCCGGCGAAGGCATCGATACGGTCGAGCGGCGCTACGAAACCAACCTGGTCCTGTCCGACGAGGTGGAGAACCTGATCCTGGCCGCCGGCATCCAGACCGGCAACGGCAATGGCCTGGACAACACGATCACCGGCAACGCCGGGGCCAATACGCTGGGGGGCTGGGACGGCGATGATCGGCTGTATGGCCTGGACGGTGACGATGCGCTGTTCGGCGGTGCCGGCAGCGATGTGCTGCATGGCGGCGCCGGCAACGACTATCACGACGGCGGCGAGGGTATCGACCGCATGGAAGGCGGCGCCGGCGATGACATCTACATCACCGACGACAGCAGTGATGTGGTGGTGGAGGCGGCCGGTGCCGGCAAGGACCAGGTGCAGTCGAGCGCCTCGTACACACTGTCTGACAACATCGAGAACCTGTTCCTGACCGGCAGCGCCGCCATCGACGGCAGCGGCAACGGCCTGGACAACTACCTGGCCGGCAATGCGCAGGCCAACGTCATCCACGGCATGGGCGGCAGCGACACGATTGTCGGCGGCGGGGGCGATGACCTGCTGATCGGCGGCACCGGCGACGACAAGTACGTGTTCGACATCAGCAGTGGCAGCGACCGCGTGGACAACACCGGCGGCGGCTTCGACGGCGTGTTCTTCACCGGCGGCATCACCCGCGAGCGGATCGGTTTCCGCCGCGATGGCAACGACCTGCTGATCACCCTGGACAACGCCACCACGCCGGCCGTGCGCGTGACCAACCACTTCCTGGGCGGCGATGCGGCCATCGACTACGTGCAGCCCGATGGCGGTTCGTACCTGACCACCGCGCAGATCAACCAGATCGTCGCCGGTGGCAGCACCGGCGGGCAGTTCGACCAGGTCATCCAGGGCACTGCGGCCGGCGAACAGCTGGTCGGCAGCGCCGGCAAGGACCTCATCGAAGGGCTCGGCGGCGCCGATACCCTGTTCGGCATGGGCGGCAACGACACCCTGCGTGGCGGCGACGGCAACGACTACCTGTCCGGCGGCAGCGGCAATGGCACCGGCTCCGGCGACGACCGCCTGGAAGGCGGCCTCGGCAACGACACCCTGCGTGGCGAGGACGGCAGCAACGTGCTGATCGGCGGCGGTGGCGACGACCAGTACGTCTACGGCGGCGGCATCGATGTGATCGACAACACCGGCGGCGGGACCGACTGGCTGATCTTCCAGAACGACATCGGCCTGTCCAAGCTCGCCTTCACCCGCGACGGGGACAACCTGGTCATCACCATCAACGGCAGCGCCAGCCAGCGCGTCACCGTGACCGGGCACTTCCTCGGCGGCGACATGGCCCTGGACTACCTGCAGCCGGCCAGTGGCTCGGCCCTCAACACCGCGGCCATCAACGCCCTGGTGACCACGCCGGGTGGCGGCAATGACGCCGACTATCCCTCGCAGATCAGCGGCACGGCCGCGGGCGAGCAGCTGGTGGGCACCAGCGGGCGCGATCGCATCCAGGGGCTGGGCGGCAACGACACGCTGTTCGGCATGGGCGGCGACGACAAGCTGGAAGGCGGTGACGGCAACGACTACCTGTCCGGCGGCAACGGCAGCTTCAGCGGGTCGGGCAAGGACATCCTGATCGGCGGCGCCGGCGACGACCAGCTGGTGGGCGAGGACGGCGATGACCTGCTGATCGGCGGCACCGGCAACGACACCTACTTCTACCGCGCCGGTACGGGCGTGGACACGGTGGACAACACCGGCGGCGGCACCGACTGGCTGTACTTCGATGGCATTGCCCGCACCCGCCTGAGCTACCACCGCGATGGCGACGACCTGGTGGTGCGGGTGGATGGCAGTGCGGGCCAGCAGATGCGGGTGCTCAAGCACTTCCTCGGCGGCGAGTTCGCCATCGCCTATGTGCAGCCGGGCGATGGCGGCAACGCGATTCCGGCAGCAGGCTTTGCCAGCCTGCTTACCCCGATGGGGGCGGCACGTGCCACGAGCGCCTCGATCGAGCGCGAGCCGAGCGACGTGCCGGTCTCGGCGGAAGTGCAACGCATGGTGGAAGCACTGGCCTCCTTCGGCGCACCGGCGGCGAGCGACTGGACGCGCGACCAGGGGCGCGTCTGGGAAACCCCGTTCGGGCATCCGCTGTCGGACGCGCGCTCGGGCATGGCCAGCGAACGCATGCTGGGGTGACTGGCGGATGCGTTCCAGGGGCCGCAGGCGGCCCCTGGGCGCGTGCGGTCAGCCGGTGGCGATCACGTCGTAACCGTCGCCCAGAAACTGCAGCAGGCAGAAACCGTGCCCGAACGGATCGGCCAGCAGCGCGATCCGCCCCCACGCGTGCGTGGCCGGTGCCTGCTCGACGCGCGCGCCCGCCTGTATCGCGCGTGCGAGAGCAGCGTCGAGGTCATCCACAACCCAGTCCAGGTGCAGCGGCGTCCAGTGCCGGCGGTAGTCGCGGCGGTCGCGCACCTGCGGGGTGGAGGCGCTGCCGGCGGGCTTGGCCAGCAGGTAGATCGGCGCGGGGCCGCCCAGCAGCTCCACGCCATCGGCACCGAAGCGGCGCCCCGGGTGCAGGTTGAATGCGCGGGTGTAGAAGGCGATGCCGTGGTCGAGGTTGTCCACGTCGATGTTGACCAGGAAGCGCATGCGGTGTCCTTGGCGGCGAGTGCGGGCGCTGCGCCCGGCCTGGACGGAAACGGTCCGGATCGATTGTGTCACGCGCCAAATCGCAGCGTGAAACAGGTCGCCGCCGGCCCGGAGGCAACCGACAGGGTGCCGCCGTGGGCGAGCATGATCGCGCGCGTGATCGCCAGACCCAGGCCCGCGCCATCGGCGTCGCCGCGGGTGCGCGAGCGCTCGGCGCGGAAGAAGCGCTCGAACAGATGGGGCAGGGCATCGGCCGGAATGGGCGGACCGGGGTTGCACACGGTCACCTCGGTGGCTCCCGCCGGGTTTGACACCGTCACTTCGATGGTGGCGCCGCGCGGGGTATGGCGCAGGGCATTGGAGAGCAGGTTGCCCAGCGCGCGGCGAAGCATCAGCCGGTCGCCGCGTACCTGGCCCGCACCGTGCAGCGCCAGGGTGATGCCACGTTCTTCGGCGAGGGCGTCATAGAAGTCGAACAGCTCGGCCACTTCCCGGTCCAGCACCACCGTGCCGGCCTCGGGCAGCCCGCCTTCGTGCTCGGTGCGCGCCAGGAACAGCATGTCGCCGATCATCCGGCTCAGCCGCTGCAGCTCCTCGGCGTTGGACAGCAGCACATCCTGATACGCCTCGACACTGCGCGGCCGGGCCAGCGCCACCTCGGTCTGGGTCAGCAGGTTGGTGATCGGGGTGCGCAGTTCGTGGGCGATGTCCGATGACAGCTCGCTCAGCCGCTGGAAGTCGGCCTGCAGGCGCGCCAGCATCGCATCCAGGTGCGCGGCCAGTTCGGCGATCTCCGGTGGCGCCGGCTGCAGGGGCATGCGCTGGTCCAGGCGCTCGGCGGTAACCTCGCGGGCGCGCGCCGCCATCGCGCGCAACGGCGCCAGGCCGCGCCGTGCCGCGAGCCAGCCGAGCAGGCCGATCAGCAGCGCCGAGGCGGCCACGTACAGTGCCAGGCGGCCGGTGAAGTCGTGCAGGAAACGGGTATGCGGCGCGCTGTCGAGCAGCACGGTGATCTGCAGCGGGCCGTGCGCGGGATCGGCGGCGGTGCGCACGTGGCGGAGCCGATGGTCGCGTCCCTGCGCATCGCGGTGCCACGCGCGCGCATCGGTAGTTGGGGCCGGCAGCAGCGGGCCGGCCGAGCGGTACAGCAGGCTGCCATCGCCGCGCCGCACCTCGGCGCTGAAGCCGGCCTGGTGGTCCAGTGCCTCGGCCAGACGCACGCCGGCCTGGTCGGGCGGCGCGTCGGCCACGATGGAGGCGATCAGCCGGACCTTGTTGTCCAGGTAGCGGTCGTCCTGCTGCACGAAATGCTGCTGCACGGTCGACAGGATCAGCGCGCCCAGGCCGGTCAGCACGACCGTGGAGACCGCGGCGAACAGCACGGTCAGCCGCGCGGTAAGCGACAGCGGCTTCATGCCGGTGGGTCGGCGTCGCCGGCGTCCAGGACATAGCCCATGCCGCGTACGGTGACGATCAGCTTGCGCTCGAAGCCGTCGTCCATCTTGGCGCGCAGGCGGCGGATGGCCACGTCGATGACGTTGGTGTCGCTGTCGAAATTCATGTCCCACACCTGCGAGGCAATCAGCGAGCGCGGCAGCACTTCATTGCGCCGGCGCACCAGCAGCTCCAGCAGCGTGAACTCTTTGTGGGTCAGCACCAGCCGCTGCCCCGCGCGGGTGGCGCGGCGGCGCGGCAGATCCAGCACCAGGTCGGCCACCTGCAGGCGATCCTGCTGCGGGTGCAGGTGGCCGCGGCGCAACAGCGTGCGCAGCCGTGCCAGCAGTTCAACGAAGGCGAACGGCTTGACCAGGTAGTCGTCCGCGCCCAGCTCCAGGCCCTTGACCCGGTCGCCGACGCTGTCGCGCGCGGTCAGGAACAGCACCGGCGTGGTGCGCCCGGCAGCACGCAGCGCCTGCACGATGTGCCAGCCGCTCACGTCCGGCAGCATCACATCCAGCACGATCAGATCGTACGCACCGGTCATTGCCAGATGATGGCCATCCAGGCCGTTGCGCGCATGGTCCACCACGAAGCCGGCTTCGCTCAGTCCCTGGCGCAGGTATTCACCGGTCTTGGGTTCGTCCTCGACCACCAGCAGTTTCATTCGTTGGCCCGCCTGCATCCTTCATGGGCACGACCGCGTCGTGTACACCTGCGCCGGGTACTGTATGACAGCGACCGCACGGCAGGATGACCCGCGCATTACGAGGATGTAATGCGCGCGTCATCGCTGCGACGGGCGCCGCTTCCTAGATTGCGGATTCGCCGTGGTTCACGGATACCGCAAGGATTGTTCGCATGCAGCACCTCCGCCTTCTTCGTCTTGCCGCCTTCGCCGGCGCCAGCCTGGCCCTCGCCGCGTGCGCACAGCCGCCCGCACCGGTCACCGTCGTCGCCGCCGCCGATGCGCTGGCCGACGCCGCGCCGGCATCGCCGGCCGGGCACATGGTGGTGCACAAGAGCGCCAACTGCGGGTGCTGCGGCATCTGGGTCGACCACGTGCGCGGCGCCGGCTTCAGCGTGGAGGTGCGCGATACCGACGACCTCATGACGGTCAAGCAGCGCCTGGGGGTGCCGCTGGACAAGGCCGCCTGCCACACCGCCGAAGTGGGGCCGTACATCGTCGAGGGGCATATCCCCGCCACCGATATCCAGCGCCTGCTGCGTGAACGCCCGCTCGCGCGTGGCCTGCTGCTGCCGGGCATGCCGGCCGGATCGCCGGGGATGGAGATGCCGGGCATGGCGGTGCCTGCCTACACCGTGGAGCTGCTGGGCAGGGACGGGCGGACGGCCCCGTTCAGCCGCCACGGGGCCGCGGGGGAAACCTGAGGAGGACGGTCGTGTATACTCACCCCCAGTATAGTTCCGAGGTTGCAGCCATGCCGCATTCGCCGCAGGAGAAGAAGCGCGTCCTGGCGCGCGTGCGCCGCATCCGCGGCCAGTGCGATGCGCTGGAGCGCGCGCTGGAGGGCGGGGCGGACTGCAGCCCGGTGCTGCAGCAGATCGCCTCGATCCGCGGCGCCGTCAACGGGCTGATGTCCGAAGTGATGGAAGCGCACCTGCGCGAAGAGTTCGGCCAGCCCGCGCAGTCCGACGCGCAGCGCGAGGCGCGCGTGCGCGAGATGAGCATGCTGATCCGTTCCTACCTGAAGTAAGCCCGCGGGCGACCGCGCGCTGCCCCGATCCGTTTCCCGTCCTGGAGAGTTCCCGATGAAATCCCGTGCTGCCGTTGCCTTCGCCGCTGGCGAACCGTTGAAGATCGTCGAGATCGATGTCGCTCCGCCGCAGAAGGGCGAAGTGCTGGTGCGGATCACCCACACCGGCGTCTGCCACACCGATGCGTTCACGCTGTCCGGCGACGATCCGGAAGGCCTGTTCCCGGCCGTGCTCGGCCATGAGGGTGCGGGCATCGTGGTCGAGGTGGGCGAGGGCGTCACCAGCGTCAAGCCGGGCGACCACGTGATTCCGCTGTACACCGCCGAATGCGGCCAGTGCCTGTTCTGTACCTCGGGCAAGACCAACCTGTGCGTGGCCGTGCGTGCCACCCAGGGCAAGGGCGTGATGCCCGATGGCACCACCCGCTTCTCGTACAACGGCGAGCCGATCTACCACTACATGGGCTGCTCGACCTTCAGCGAGTACACCGTGGTGGCCGAAGTGTCGCTGGCCAAGATCAACCCGGATGCCAACCCGGAACACGTGTGCCTGCTCGGCTGCGGCGTCACCACGGGCATCGGCGCGGTGCACAACACCGCCAAGGTGCAGGAAGGCGACAGCGTGGCCGTGTTCGGCCTCGGTGGCATCGGCCTGGCGGTGATCCAGGGCGCGCGCCAGGCCAAGGCCGGCCGTATCTTCGCGATCGACACCAACCCGTCCAAGTTCGCGTTGGCACAGCAGTTCGGTGCCACCGACTGCGTCAACCCGAAGGATCACGACAAGCCGATCCAGCAGGTCATCGTCGAGATGACCACCTGGGGTGTGGACCACACCTTCGAGTGCATCGGCAACGTCAACGTGATGCGCGCCGCGCTGGAATGCGCGCACCGTGGCTGGGGCCAGTCGGTGATCATCGGTGTGGCCGGGTCCGGCCAGGAAATCTCCACCCGTCCGTTCCAGCTGGTCACCGGCCGGTCCTGGAAGGGCACCGCCTTCGGCGGCGTCAAGGGCCGCAGCCAGCTGCCGGGCATGGTCGAAGACGCCATGAAGGGCGACATCGAACTGGCGCCGTTCGTCACCCACACGATGGGCCTGGAGCAGATCAACGAGGCGTTCGACCTGATGCACGAAGGCAAGTCGATCCGCTCGGTGGTCCACTACTGATCACGTCGGGCGGCGTGACAACCGCGCGCCGCCCGCAGGGGAAACATCATGGAACGCATCGAACATCGCGCCGCCTCCGGCGGCTGGCAGGACGTGTACCGGCACCGCTCGCAGGTGCTGGGCTGCGAGATGACATTCGCGGTCTACCTGCCGCCGCAGGCCGCCTCGCGCCGGCTGCCGGTGCTGTACTGGCTGAGCGGGTTGACCTGCACCGAACAGAACTTCATCACCAAGGCCGGCGCGCAGCGGTATGCCGCCGAGCACGGGGTGATCCTGGTGGCGCCGGACACCAGCCCGCGCGGCGATGATGTCGCCGACGCGGACGGCTACGACCTGGGCAAGGGCGCGGGGTTCTACCTCAACGCCACCGAGGAGCCGTGGGCCGCGCACTACCGGATGTACGACTACATCGTGGACGAGCTGCCGGCGCTGGTCGAAGCGCACCTGCCGGCAACGGCCGCACGCGGGATCAGCGGGCACTCGATGGGCGGCCACGGCGCGCTGGTGATCGCGCTGCGCAATCCCGGGCGCTATCGCAGCGTGTCGGCGTTCTCGCCGATCGTCGCCCCGACGCGGGTGCCGTGGGGGCAGAAGGCCTTCGCCGCCTACCTGGGCGAAGACCGTGCGGGCTGGGCAGTCTGGGATGCCAGCGAACTGGTGGCCACCGCCAGCGAGCGCCTGCCGCTGCTGGTCGACCAGGGCGGCGGTGACGAGTTCCTCGACACCCAGCTGCAGCCGCAGTGGCTGCAGGCGGCCTGCACCGCTGCCGGCCACCCGCTGCAGCTGCGCCTGCAGCCCGGGTACGACCACAGCTACTACTTCATCGCCAGCTTCATCGGCGAGCACATCGCCCATCACGCCCAGGCGCTGCACGCCTGAGGGTGAGAGGAGAGGTTACAGGTCGTCTTCTTCCGCCGCCTCGCGGCCCTGCTGGCGGATCAGGGCTTCCTCGCGCGCATCGTTGATGGCGTGGCGGACGCTGTCCAGATCAATGGTGGACTCGTCGTGGACGAAGGTGCCGGTCAGTTCGCTGTCCGGCAGCAGGTCGCCGGCCTCGAACAGCGCCCACATCTCCTCGCCGTACCAGGTGTCGAGCAGCTCCGGGGCGAAGCGGCCCAGGTACGCGGTGAGGTTGTTGACGTCACGCAGCAGCATGCTGCGCGCGGCATTGTTGCCGCCGGCGTTGACCACCTGCGGGAAGTCGATCACCACCGGGCCATCCGGACCCACCAGCACGTTGTACGGCGACAGATCGCCGTGGATGAGGCCGCAGCACAGCATCCGCACCACCTGGCGCACCAGCACGCGATGGAACTCGCGCGCCTGGTCGGGCTCCAGTTCCACCTCGCCCAGGCGGGCGGCGGAGAAACCGTCGGCATCGGTGACCAGTTCCATCACCAGCACGCCGTGGAAGTAGCCGTGCGGCTCGGGCACGCGCACGCCGGCATCGCGCAGCTGGTACAGCGCGTCCACCTCGGTGTTCTTCCAGGCGGTTTCCTGCTGCTTGCGGCCGTACTTGCTGGCCTTGCCGACCGCACGCGCCTCGCGGCTGCCGCGCACCTTGCGGCCTTCCTGGTACTGCACGCGCTGCTGGAAGCTGCGCTGCGCCATGTCCTTGTAAACCTTCGCGCAGCGCACATCGTCGCCACTGCGGACCACATAGACGGCTGCTTCCTTGCCGCTCTTGAGCGGACGCAGCACTTCATCGATCACGCCGTCGTCGATCAGCGCCTGCAAGCCTTGGGGGGTTCTCAACGGTATCTCGTGGAAGTGGCGGGCACGGGCGGGCCGGCCTTGAAGGGGAGCGAATCTTCTCACTTCCCGGGCGGCTGGGCCATCGGCGGGGGCGTTGGGGGGGCGGTAGACCCCGGGGCGGCCCGCCTCGCGGCCGCCCAGGACTGTGAGGAACATCACGTTGCACACCGGCAACAGAGCCGGAAACCGGTATCGTGGCAGCACGCTGGCGAATGAACGGGGGACGCATGGTTTGGCTGCTGTCCGTGCTGTATCTGCTGTGCCACGGGCTGGCGCTGGTGCTCCTGCCCGCGCACGCGCAGACCCTCTCGTTTTCATTCCTGATCGGCGCCCCGGTGCTGGCCGCCGCTGCCTGCCTGCGGCGCAGTGTCGGCAGCGAGGCGGTGGTGGGCTGGGTGGCGCTGGCGGTCGGCATGCTGCTGTGGGCCGGCGGCATGGCGATGAACATGTACCAGGAGGTCGGCCTGGGCAATGCCGATGCAACGCCCGGCATCAGCATGCTGTTGTACGTGCTGTACGGCGTGCCGTTGACCTTCGCGATGGCCCACCCGCGGCACGCGCCGTGGTTCCTCAGCGTCATCGACGGTGCGATGGCGTTGTTGCTCGGCTATCTGTTCTTCGTCTACACCTTCTCCTTCGTCACGATGACCGATGCCTCCGACGCCGGTGTGGACAGCCTGCGGCTGATGTTCGACATCGAGAACCTGTTCATCGCCGGCTTCGCGCTGCTGCGCTACCTCGCCAGCGACGACGCGTCACGTCGCGGGTTCTTCCGGGCGCTGGCCCTGTTTGCCTGGGTGTACATGGCGGTGGCCGCCTACATCAATCACTTCGGCAGTGACGCCAGCTACGGTGGGCACGCGGACCTGCTGATCGACGTGCCGTTCCTGCTGCTGGCCGCAGCAGCGTGGCGCCGTATGCCGCTGGCGCCACGGCAGGTGTCGCGCCGGCTCGCACTGGGGGTGCGCGTCGGCAGCCCGTTGATCCTGGCGATCTCGCTGCTGGTGATGTCGTCCCTGCTGGTGCGTGCGCATCCGATGCTGGCGGTGGCCGGTTTTGCCATTGCCACGCTGGGCTCGGGTCTGCGCAGCGTGCTGATGCAGGTGCGCTCGCTTGAGCAGCAGGATCGGCTGGATGTGCTGGCACGGGTCGACGGGCTGACCGGCGTGGCCAACCGCCGCCAGTTCGACCAGGTACTGCAGGCCGAGTGGGGCCGTGCGCGGCGCAGCGGGCAGGGCATGGCGCTGCTGATGGTGGACATCGACCACTTCAAAGTGTTCAACGACCGCTACGGGCATCCGCTCGGTGATGCCTGCCTGCGCGCGGTGGCGGCGGCGCTGGCCGGCTCCGCCACGCGCGCGACCGATGCGGTGGCGCGGTACGGCGGCGAGGAGTTCGCGGTGGTGCTGCCGGCGGCGACCCGCGAGGGCGTATTGGCCCTGGCCGAGAACATGCGCATCGCGGTCGAGCAGCTGCGGCTGAGCTCGCCGGTGTCGGTCGGCCAGATCGGGGTGACCATCAGCATCGGCGTGGCGTGGGTGGACAAGGTCACCACGGCCGCCCCGAGCGCGCTGGTGGCCGCCACCGATGCGGCGCTGTACGAGGCCAAGCGGCAGGGCCGCAACCGGGTGGTGGAAGGGCAGGTGGCCGCAGTGCGGGCAGAGGACATGGACCGGTAATGCCGGCAGAGGACATGGACCTGTAGTGCCGGCAGAGGGCATGGACCTGTAGTGCCGGCCGCTGGCCGGCAGCCAAGACCGGTAGTGCCGGCCGCGGGCCGGCAGCCAAGATGGCGGAGCAGTCACGCGCCGGCGTCGCGTACTTCCACCAGCACCGGACACGGCGCATGGTCGATCGTCCATTGGCCCACCGAACGCTCGAACAGGCGCTCCATCCGCGACAGGTGGCGATGGCCGACCACGATCAGGTCGCAGCCATGCTGGCGGGCGTAGTCGCACAGCACGTCGCCAGGATCGCCGGCCGGATGGCTGGCGACGCCATCGATGCCGCGTTCGCGCAGCTCCACCAGCGCGGTCTCGAGCAGTGTGGTGGCCTGGCGGCGTTCGGCATCGGCGGCGCGGTACTCGGTCTGGTCGCTGCGCGGGGCGTCGTCGGCCAGCGCATAGGCCGGGTCCACGGCGCACAACAGGTGCAGTCGGGTACGGGGCGTGGCCAGTGACGCGGCCAGCGCCAGCACCTGCGCGTGTTGGCTGCCGCCGTCCAGCGCGACAAGAATATGCTTGAACATCGGGGAATCTCCGACTGGGGGGCAGGATCGTCGCCCAAAGCCCGGTCCTGACCCATGCCGCCTGCTGCAGTTTAGGCGTGCGTTGCACGCACGGGTCGAGACCGTGGCATGTCGTAAAGTGACTGCCACCCGTCCGATGCTGCCCTTCCCATGCCCGACCTGAACCTGTTGCTTGCGCTGGATGTCCTGATCGAAGAGGGCAGTGTGGTCGGCGCGGCGCGCCGCATGAACCTGAGTGCGCCGGCGATGAGCCGGACCTTGGGGCGCATCCGCGAGGCGGTCGGCGACCCGGTGCTGGTCCGTGCCGGACGCGGGTTGGCCCCGACCCCGCGTGCGCTGCAGCTGCGCGAGCAGGTGCGCGGGGTGATCGAGCAGGCGCATCTGGTGTTCAATGCCGGCCGCGAAGTGGACATGATGACCCTGGAACGCACCTTCAGCATCCGGGCCAACGACGTATTCGTGGGCACCTATGGCGGACGCATGCGCGAGCTGTTCAAGGGCGAGGCACCGCGCGCGGTGCTGCGCTTCGTGCCCGAAGGCGATGGCGATGACGATGCGATGGAGCAGGGCCGCATCGATCTGAACATCAGCGCGGCCGGCAAGTTCGGCAACGACACCAAAGTACAGAAGCTGTTCAGCACCTCGTTCTTCGGCGCGGCGCGTGAGAACCATCCGCTGTTCGAGGGCGACATCACCGCCGAGCGTTTCGCTGCCTACGACCACATCGCGGTCTCGCGGCGCGGGCGCTCGCAGGGACCGATCGACGAGGAGCTGGCGGCAATGGGACTGCACCGCCGCGTCGCGCAGATCATGCCGACCTTCCACTCGGCGATCTTCGCGGCCGCCGATTCGGATCTGATCATGGCGCAGATGCCCAGCGTCATGCTGGGCCGGCTGGAGCGCCTGGGCGTGCCGCTGCGCCTGTTCGAGCTGCCGATCCCGGTACGTACGGCCGTGATCGTGCAGGCATGGCATCCGCGGCTGGACAGCGATCTGGCGCATCGCTGGCTGCGCCGCAGCATCAAGGCGATGTGCGACGCGGAGTCCGGACTGGCGTGAGGTGCGCCCGGCCGCGCTGGCGGCCGCATGACGCACGAGGCGTGCGCCGGACGCACGCCAGGCGTGGCCGGCACGCCATTTTTCGCAGTGCCGGCGCTGCCTAGACTGCCGCTCCCAGTCGTGGAGTGCGTGTGATGTTCCTGCTGTTATCCGTTTGCCGCACCGTTGCCGGTGGCGTGCGATGAGCGCGGTGGCCGTACCGATGGCCGCACCTGCGGCGCCCGCTGCCGCGCCGCAGGCCGCGTTCGGCCCGCGCCTGGCGGTCGGCCTGTGCGGTGTGCTGCTGGCCGTGCTGATCTCCGGCATCAACGAGAACGTCACCAAGGTGGCGCTGGCCGACATCCGCGGTGCGATGGGCATCGGCGTCGATGACGGCAGCTGGATCGTGGCGCTGTACACCGCCATGTCGGTCAGCGCGATGGCGTTTGCGCCGTGGTGCGCGGTGACCTTCTCGCTGCGCCGGTTCGCGATGACGATGATCGCCGCGTTCATGCTGCTCGGCGTGCTCTGCCCGCTGGCCCCGGACCTGTCGTCGCTGCTGATCCTGCGCGCGCTCCAGGGCCTGGCCGGCGGCGCGCTGCCGCCGTTGCTGATGAGCGTGGCGCTGCGCTTCCTGCCGCCGGGCATCAAGCTGTACGGCCTGGCCGGTTACGCGCTCACCGCCACCTTCGGTCCCAGCCTCGGCACGCCGATGGCCGCGCTGTGGGTGGAGTATGTGGGCTGGCAGTGGGCGTTCTGGCAGATCGTGCCGTGGTGCATGGCGGCCATCGCGATGGTCGGCTGGGGCCTGCCGCAGGATCCGCTGCGGCTGGAGCGCTTCGCCCAGTTCAATGGACTGGGCCTGGCGCTCGGCTTTCCGGCGCTGGTGATGCTGGTGATCGGCCTGGTGCAGGGGCCGCGCCTGGACTGGTTCGCCTCACCGCTGATCTGCGTGCTGCTGGGCGGGGGCAGCGGTCTGCTGGCGTTGTTCGCGTTCAACGAGTGGTCGCACCCGCTGCCGTTCTTCAAGCTGCAGTTGCTGACCAACCGCAACCTGCTGTATTCGCTGATCACCCTCGGCGGGGTGCTGTTCGTGCTGCTGGCGGTGGTGATGATCCCGTCCACGTTCCTGGCCAAGGTGCAGGGCTACCGCCCGCTGCAGACCGCGCCGCTGCTGCTGTGGGTGGCCCTTCCGCAGCTGCTGGCGCTGCCGCTGGTGGCGGCGCTGCTCAACCAGCGGCGGGTGGATGCGCGCTGGGTGCAGGCCATCGGCCTGGGCATGCTGGGACTGACCTGCTGGCTGGGCGCGCAGCTGACCACCGACTGGAACCGCGACTCCTTCATCCCGCTGCAGCTGCTGCAGATATTCGCCCAGCCGATGGCGGTGCTGCCGCTGCTGATGCTGGCCACCGGCAGCCTGGCGCCGGCCGACGGTCCATTCGCGTCGGCCTGGTTCAACACCGTCAAAGGGTTCGCGGCGGTGCTCGCCGGCGGCCTGCTCGAGGCGGCCACCACTGTACGCGGCCACTTCCATTCCAACGCGCTGGTGGAGCGGCTCGGCAACGCGCCGTGGCTGGACGACGGCGCCCTGCTGCCGTCCTTGCCCGCACGCCTGCATGCGCAGGTGGTGGCACTCACCTCTGCTGATCTGTACCTGCTGGTGGCCGTGGTCGCGATCGCATTGATCGCGCTGATCCCGTGGCTGCCAACCCGCATCCATCCGCCACGTGCCGTGGCCTGAGCTCCTGGAAATTCCCCATGTCCGCATCCCGAAAACACGTTCCGCTGATCATCGCCCTGGGCGTGGTCGTCCTCGCCGCCGGTGGCTGGCTGCTGCTGCGCGACGGCCGCCACCAGCGCACCAACAATGCCTATGTCACCGCCGATTTCACTGTGGTCGCGCCCAAGGTGGCCGGCTTTGTCAGCGAGGTGCGCGTGGTCGACAACCAGCGCGTCACGGCAGGCGATGTGCTGGCCCGCATCGATGACCGCGATTACCAGGTGGCACTGGCCGCCACCCGCGCCGACCTCGCCAGCGCCCGCGCGCAGCTGGCCAACGCGCAGGCCGCGTTGACCCAGCAGGATGCGCTGATCGACCAGGCGCGGGCCGCGGTCGATGTCGGCCAGTCGGAGCTGGGCCTGGCCCAGGCCGATCAGCAGCGCTACCGCGCGCTGGCCAGCGATGGTGCCGGTACGGTGCAGAACGCCCAGCAGGCGCAGTCGCGTCAGGCCGTGGCCGGGGCGCACCTGCAGCAGGGCCGCGCGGCCCTGCTTGCCGCACGCCAGCGCATCGCCATCCTGCAGGCGGGTGTGCAGTCCGCGCAGGCGGCCGTGCAGCGCGCCGAGGCCGCGCAGGCGCGCGCCGAGCTGGACCTGTCGCATACCGAACTGCGGGCGCCCATCGATGGCATGGTCGGCCGCCGAGCGATCCGGGTCGGGGCCTACCTCAGCCCGGGCACCCCGGTGCTGGCAGTGGTACCGCTGCAGCAGGCGTTCGTGGTGGCCAACTTCCAGGAGACCCAGGTCACCCGCATGCAGGCCGGCCAGCGGGTGGACCTGCAGGTGGACGTGTTCCCCGGCCAACCGCTGCGCGGACGCATCGACAGCATCGCACCGGCCACCGGGGTGACCTTCGCGGCCGTAGCGCCGGAGAATGCCACCGGCAACTTCACCAAGGTGGTGCAGCGCATTCCGGTCAAGATCGTGCTCGATACCGATCAGCCGCTGCTTGGCCAGCTGCGCGCGGGCATGTCGGTGGAGGCCAGCGTGGACCTGGACAGCGGCCGGCGTGCCGGCGGCGGGGAGGGCGTCTGATGGGCGCGCCGCGCTGGAAAACACTGGCCGGCAGCATGCTCTGCGTGCTCCTGTCGAGCTGCACGCTGGGGCCGGACTTCGTCCGCCCCGCTGCCGAACTGCCGTCGCAGTGGCCGGGAACGGCCGTCAACGCGGCGGCGTTGGACGACGATGCCGCCTGGTGGGCCGGCTTCGAAGACCCCATTCTCGGCCGCCTGGCCGCCGAGGCGCTGCACGCCAACCTGGACCTTCGGCTTGCCGCCAACCGCGTGCAGCAGAGCCGCGCCGCACGCGGCATCGTGGCCGCCGAGCGGCTGCCCGCTGTCGGCGTCAGCGCCAGTGGCGTGCGTGCGCGCAACAGCGAGGTGGGTCTCAACGATCCGTCCGGCAATGCCGGGCGAGCGGATTACGGGCTGTTCCAGGCTGCGGTGGGCCTGAGCTGGGAGCTGGACCTGTGGGGCCGCGTGCGGCGGCAGACCGAAGCGGCCGACGCGCGCGTGCGTATCGCCGAGGAAGACGTGCATGCGGCACAGACCGCCGTGCTGGCCGAGACCGCACGCGACTACCTGCAGCTGCGCGCAACCCGCCAGCTGCTGGCGATCACCGAGGACAGCCTGCGCATCGCGCGCGACATCCAGCGGTTGACGGTATCGCGTCAGCGCCAGGGCGTGGCCAGCACGCTGCAGGTGGCCAGCGCAGCTACCCAGGTAGCCGCGCTGGAGGCCCGGCTGGCACCGCTGCGGCACCGCGACGCGCAGTTGCGCAGCGCACTGGCGCTGCTGCTGGCGCAACCGCCGCAGGCGCTTGATGCGACCCTGGCCGGTGTCCGCCGCGACTGGCCGGCACTGCCGGCGGTGGCGACAGGGCTGCCCAGCGAACTGGCCGGGCGCCGGCCGGACATCCGCCGCGCCGAGGCAGCCCTGCACGCGGCCACTGCCTCGATCGGGGTGGCCAAGGCCAGCTTCCTGCCGCGCATCACCCTCAACGGCGATGCGGGCTTCCAGTCCCGGCAACTGGACGATCTGGATGGCTGGAACGCGCACCGGTTCAGCATCGGACCGTCCATCAGCCTGCCGATCTTCCAGGGCGGCAGGCTCAAGGCCAACCTGGCGTTGAGCCGGCTGCAGCAGCAACAGGCCGCGCTGCAGTTCCGGCGCACGGTGCTGCAGGCGTGGCATGACGTGGATGATGCGATCGACGGGTACGGCGCCGAGCAGCAGCGCACGGTGTCTCTGCAGGTGGCCGTGGTCGAAAGCGAGCGCGCGCTGGAGGCGGCGCAGCGCCAGTACCAGGCCGGCGTGGTGGACATGCTGGATGTGCTGACCACCCAGCGCATCGCGCTGGACACCCAGGCGGCGCTGGCCAACAGCCAGGCGGCCGCGGCGATCGCCCGGGTGGATCTGTACCGGGCGCTGGGCGGTGGCTGGCCGCCGTCGTAGCGCGGCCTCAGCCGTCGCGGCGACGTTTGCGGTGGTTGGCGAAGATCACGTACGGCCAGAACCCGATCAGCCCGAGCGAGACTGCCGTGCCGATCACCAGGCGTACCACGCCCGCGCCGGGGGCCTGCCAGACCACGCTCAGCAGCAACAGGCCGGACAGGATCATCGGCCCGCCCAGGAAGGCCAGCGCGAACCCTTTCATGCGTCCGCTGGTCGGCCTGCCACTGGTCAGGCCGCCAACGATGTCGGCGCTGGCGAAGTGGACCTGCAGCGGGTCGGCGGTGGACCGTGCCGGCGCAGGCGTGGCCGGTGCAGGCGGGGCGACCGGTTGATGGAAGTCCATCTCCCGCGAGCTCGGCTGCAGCAGTTCGTCCAGGTTGGTCTGTTCGACCAGGGCTTTGAGTTTGGGGTCCATCCGGCGTTCCATGCGTCAGGGGCCGCGCGGAGCGCGGTGGCAGCGTGCGGTCGGCACGTTACCACCGCGACGGGGCTCAACGCACGTCGCGCAGTTCCCAGTGGTGCCCGGCAAGCATGCGCAGGCGCTGCTTGAACACCTCGCCGTCGATGCGGGTCGTGGCGACCAGGTTGATCCGCAGGTCGTCCTGCGAGCCGGTCACGGTGGCCGACGGATCGGTGGCCGCCCATTGCGACTCGACCGCATCCGGGTCGGGCTGCTTGGCGCGCCACTTTTCGAACAGCGTGGTGCTGCGCAGGGCGTCCTGCAGCTCCTCGGCGAAGCCGGCGGCGCTCTGCGAGTGGAAGGAAAGATCGGGATCGTTGCCGCGGGCCTTGGACGGGTCCGGCAGGCTGATGTGGTACTGCGCTGACATGGTTGCCTCCGTTGAATGATCCAAGGCTGGCAGAACGCCGGTGGATTCGGTGTGCAGGACTCAGGCGTTGAAGGTATGCGGTTCATCGGCAAAGCCGACCGTGACCGCGCCCTTGCCGACGTTGACCATCCCGGTCAGGCTCATCACCGCCTCGAACAGCGTTACCCCGTGCGCCTCGCAGGTCTGGCGCAGCGCGGCGTAGCCGGGCAGGGCCTGCAGGTCGGCCAGTTCGCCGCCATAGCTGACGCAGACGGTGGGCGTCATCAGTCCGGCCTTCACCCGCTGGCCGACGAAATCGAACAGCTTCTGCACGGCATTGTCGAAGCCCTTGATCTTGGCCACCGGGCCGGTTTCGCCGCGATACCCGTGCAGCACCGGCTTGATGTCCAGCGCGCTGCCCAGCGCGGCGCTCAGCAGGCCCACGCTGCGATCGCCCTTGTGGCGTGCGCGGGCGCGCATGTAGTACAGGTCGCGGGTGACCATGTAGCCGTGCACGTTGTGCGCCAGCAGCTCCAGCCGCTCGCGGATCTGCTGCACGCCGGCGCCGCTGTCGCGCAGGCGCACCGCTTCCACGGCGGTCACGCCCTGGGCGGCGAACAGGTTCTGGGTGTCGAGCACGCGCAGCGCGAACGGCGAGTTGTAGCCGGCCGCCTGGCGCACCGGTTTGTAGTCGTTGAGGATCGCGAAGCTGGCCTGCATCGCGTTGTCGTGGATCGGGCTGCGCGTCTTGGTGATCGTCATGCAGAACACATGGTCGTAGTCGATCACCAGCTTGCCCAGGAACAGGTCGCGGATCTGGTTGACGCTGAACGGAATGGTCTCCGCCTCCGCGCCGTTCTCGGCCACGTGCGCATGCAGGAAACTCAGGGTTGCCTGTTCGTCGCGGTGGTCGGCCAGCACCGCTTCGCCGATGCGTACGGTGATGGGCAGCAGCACGATGTTGTTCTGCTGGATGAAGTCTGGTGGCAGGTCGCACGCCGAGTCGACCACGATTCCGATGCGCATCCTGTGCCCCCCTCAAGGCCGGTATTGGTTCGGAAGTGTGAAAGCTATCTCAATTTTCGTCCGATTGCCCGGTCCGTCGGTCGGGGGCCACTCAACGGCTGCGTTCCACCGCCACCGGCAGCGTGGCCAGCCGGTCCCATTCGCCGCCGCGGACCGTGCCCGGATCGTCCAGCACCGCCTGCATCAGGTCGTGTGCGTCGTTGCCCCAGTACAGCTCGCCGTCGATGGACAGGGTGGGCACGCCGAACACCCCGGCGGCGATGGCCGCGTCGGTGTTGCGGCGCAGCTGCTCCTTGACGTCCGGCGCGCCGATCGCCACGGCCACGTTGGCCACGTCCAGCATCGCGCCGGGCAGGGCCAGCGCGGCGGCGCTGTCGCCGGCATGGCCGTCGCGCCAGATCCAGTTGAACAGGATGTCGATCGACGCCGGAGTGGCGCCTGCGGCCAGGCACAGGCGCAGCGCGGCCAGCGGGTTGAACGGGTGGCCGGGCGGGAAGCGCAGCGTCACCCCCTCGCGCCGGGCCTGCCAGAGCAGGTGCCGGTACATGGCACGGCGCTTGGCCGGGATCTCCGCCGGGCCCAGGTTGCCCAGGTGGTGCAGCACGGCGCCGAAGGCGATCGGCACCGGGGTGATCTTCTCGAACTGCGGCAGGGCTTTCAGCTTCTGCCAGTGCAGGTAGGAGAACGGCGAGACGAAATCGAAGTACCAGCGCAGGGCCATCGGGACATCCTTGCAGGGTCAGCGCGAGTATGCGCGCGGTTCGGTGGTGGGCGGGGCCAGATAGCGGTCGCGCAGCTCGGTCTGCCGCGAGCGCATCGGCATCGCGCGGCCGCCCAGCCAGACCTGTTCGGCGTAATGGCCCACATCCAGCGGGTCGCCGTCCCACAGCACCAGGTCGGCCAGCTTGCCCGGCTCGATCGTGCCGATGCGGTCGGCCACGCCCAGCACCTGGGCCGGCACCCGGGTCAGCCCGGCCAGCCCCTCGGCCCACGGCAGGCCATTGGCGACCGCATTGCCGGCCAGCTGGCGCATCTTGCGGGCGTTGTGCGAGGCATCATCGCGCTGCGCGAAGCTCACCGCGACGCCGGCCGCGTGCAGGCGTGCGGCGTTGTCCAGGGTCGCCCCGAGCTGGTCGAAGCTGGTCGGCAGGTTGCCCAGCGCATCGACGAACACCGGCACCTGGGCCTGGGCCAGCTGTGGCGCCAGGCGCCAGGCTTCGGCGCCGCCGGCGATGGCGATCCGGACCTTTTCACGGGCGGCCCAGCGCAGCAGCTGGCGGATGTCGGCGGCACGGTCCACCTGCACCACGATCCGCCCCTGGCCGGCCAGGTAGCGGGCCAGCGTGGCCCGTCCGGCCGGCGTCAGCAGGGCATGCGGCGAGTCCGCCGACACCCGGCCCCGGGCCTCGCTGACCATCTGTTCCAGCAGCATCCACTGCGCGGCACGCGAGCTGCCGGTCAGTTCGGCGCCGGAAGCGCCCAGCCGGACATACAGCGCCAGCGGGCCGATCGGATCGGCGCTGCCGTCCAGGCGCATCACACCGCCCTGGCCGGCGATGAAGCCGCCCCCGCTGTTGGCGCCCAGCGCGGTGAAGCCGATGCCATCCAGGCGCGCCACCGGGATCAGCACCGAGGCCGGGTTGTAGGCCAGGCTGACATCAAACTCCGGCCGCAGCGGCTGGTCGGGCAGCTTCAGCGTGCTGTCGACCGTGGTCGACTCGCCGGACACCTCGTCGATGCCGATGTCGGTGATGCCACCGAACAGCGCCGGGGTCAGCGGCCTGCCGCCGGCCTCGATCACCGTCACGCCGGCCGGTGCCGGCAGGCCGGGACCCACCGCGCGGATCACGCCGCCCTGGACCAGCACGTCGGCGTTGGCCAGGCTGCCGCGCGCACTGGCGGTGTGCACGGTGGCATTGCGGACCAGCAGGTCCTGAGCCTGCACCGGCATCGCCGCCAGCATCAGCAGCGCGGTGGCGCCGAGCCATGCCCGGCAACGCCATCCCCGGTGGGACGCGGCAGAGGGGGTGAGCGCGCTCATGGGCGCACCTCCTGGCCCAGCATGAAGTCCGACAGCGGCTGCCGGCGCGCGTCCTGGCGGTCGTAGACCGCGTGGCCGTCGATGTACACCTGCTCGGCCAGCGCGTAGGAACTGAAGGGGCTGCCGTTCCAGATCACCACATCGCCCATCTTGCCGGGCTCCAGGCTGCCGGTCTGCTTCTCCACGCCCAGCGAGCGTGCGGCGTTGAGGGTGAGCCACATCATCGCGCGCTCGGGGGCGATCTCGATGCCGGCGCGGCGCGCATTGGCGATTGCCTTGGCCGCTTCCTGGTTGAGGCGCTGGATGCCCTCGGGGGAATCGGAATGCACGATCGCGCAGCTGTTGGCCGGGCGGTCCACCAGCGCGATGTTGTCCTGGATGCCGTCGAAGGCTTCCATCTTGAAGCCCCACCAGTCAGCCCACAGTGCGCCGCACACACCTTCGGCGGCGAGCCGGTCGGACAGCTTGTAGGCTTCCACCGCGTGGTGGAATGCGGCGATCCTGAAGCCGAATTCGCGCGACAGATCCAGCATCGTCGCCATTTCATCGGCGCGGTAGCAGTGGATGTGCACGCGGATGTCGCCCTGGATCGCGCCGGCCAGCGTGTCCAGTTTCAGGTCGCGCTTGCCGCCGGCATCGCCGGCGCTGTCGCCCTTGTCCTCGCCGCTGAACCAGCGCTTCTTCTTGGGCTTCTTCGGGGTGTTCTTGGCGATGTACTCGCTGGCATCGATGAACGCGGCGCGGTAGCCGGCCACGTTGCCCATGCGCGTGCCGGGCGCTACGCCCTTGCCGCCGCCGTACACCCGCTTGGGATTCTCGCCGCAGGCCATCTTCAGGCCCCACGGCGCACCGGGGAATTTCATCGCCTGGTAGGTCGTGGCGGGCACGTTCTTCAGGGTCACCCCGCGTCCGCCGACCAGGTTGGCCGAGCCGGGCAGCACCTGCATCGCGGTCACGCCACCGGCCAGTGCCGCGGCGAACCCCGGGTCCTGCGGCCAGACCGAGTGCTCGGCCCAGACATTGGCGGTGACCGGCGCGGTCATCTCGTTGCCGTCGCTGTGCGCGCTGACGCCGGGGCTGGGGTACACGCCCAGGTGCGAGTGCACGTCGATGATGCCGGGGGTGACCCACTTGCCCTGGCCGTCCACGCGCACCGCATCGGCCGGCACCGGCAGCGCGGGGCCCACGGCGGCGATCCGGCCGTCGCGCAGCAGCACATCGGCGTTGTCCAGGCGCGTGCCGGTGCCGGTGAGCACCGTGGCGTTCTGGATCAGCACCGGTGCCGAGGCGATCGGGGCATAGGTGCTCGGATACGGGTCCTGCACGAAGCGGGAGGCCGCCGGTGCCGAGGGCGCCGCCAGTGAGAACAGCGCCAGGCCCAGCCCGGCGGTCAATCGTGTGCGCATGTGTTCCCCGATGCGGCGTGGACGAAGGGCGACGCTAGCCGCTGGGCGGGGGCGTTGCCAAGTGACCAAACGCATGTTGCTTGCTTATTCGCCGATCTCCCCGAGAATTACCCGATTGCACCCCTTGCCGGACCGGACGCGCTCGATGAAGAACAAGCAGGAAATCGTGGAAAACTGGCTGCCGCGCTACACCGGCGTTCCGCTGGAGCAGTTCGGCCAGCATGTGCTGCTGACCAATTTCGCCGGTTACCTGCACACCTTCTCCCAGCTCACCGGGGCACCGGTGCAGGGCCTGGACCGGCCGATGGCCAGCGTCACCAGCGACGACATCACCCTGATCAACTTCGGCATGGGCAGCCCCAACGCCGCGATCATCATGGACCTGCTGTCGGCGGTGATGCCCAAGGCGGTGCTGTTTCTGGGCAAATGCGGCGGGCTCAAGCGCAAAAACCAGCTCGGCGACCTGGTCCTGCCGATCGCCGCGATCCGCGGCGAGGGCACGTCCAGCGACTACCTGCCGCCGGAAGTGCCGGCGCTGCCGGCCTTCGCGCTGCAGCGGGCGGTGTCCACCATGATCCGCGACCTCGGCCACGATTACTGGACCGGGACGGTGTACACCACCAACCGCCGGGTGTGGGAACACGACGAAGCGTTCAAGGAAAAACTGCGCCTGATGCGCTGCATGGCCATCGACATGGAGACCGCCACCCTGTTCGCGGCCGGCTTCGCCAACCACATCCCGATCGGGGCGCTGCTGCTGGTGTCCGACCAGCCGATGATCCCCGACGGGGTCAAAACCGAGGCCTCCGACGCCAAGGTCAGCTCCCAGTTCGTCGAAAACCATATCCAGATCGGTATCGAGGCGCTTAAGCTTATACGGCGCAACGGCAAGTCGGTCCGCCACCTGCGCTTTGACGAGTGATGGCAATGGCACAGGCGGGCGTCCAGCGGACGCGCCGCCTACAGGGGCAGTAAATGGACGTGGCGGCACAAGTGGTGGAATTCTGGCGCGACGCGGGACCGCAGCAGTGGTTCGCGCGCGATGACGCGTTTGACGCGCGTTTCCGCCAGGCGTTCCTGGGCGAGCACTTCGCCGCCGCCCGCCGCGCCCGCGAGCACTGGCTGGGCACCGCCGAGGGCGCGCTGGCGCTGATGATCCTGCTCGACCAGTTCCCCCGCAACTGCTTCCGCGACACCGCCCACTCCTACGCCACCGACGGCCTGGCCCGGCATTACGCCATGCGCGCGGTGGAGGAGGGGCTGGACCTGCAGCTGGTGCCCAAGCTGCGCGCCTTCATCTACCTGCCGTTCGAGCACTCCGAAGATCCGCAGGACCAGGAGCGCTCGGTGGCCATGTTCGACGCGCTGGGCGACAAGGAATACCTGCAGTACGCCGAGCTGCACCGCGACATCATCCGCCGCTTCGGCCGCTTCCCGCACCGCAACGCCGTGCTGGGCCGGATGCCGACCGCCGCGGAGCTGGACTACCTCGCCGAAGGCGGCTTCGCCGGCTGAGGTGCGTGCCCGGCGCCCCTGCCGCGGATAAAAAAAACGCCGGCAATGCCGGCGTTTTTTCTGCGTGGATCCGCGTCCGATCAGTAGGTCGGCACGCTGTTGTCCACGTCCTTCGACCAGGCGTCGATGCCGCCGGTGATGTTGAACACCTTGGTGAAGCCCAGGGCGCGGAACTGCTCGGCGGCCTGCGCGCTGCGGCCGCCGTGGTGGCACAGGAAGGCCAGCGCGGTGTCCTTGGGCAGGGCTTCCAGACGGGCGCGGTTGTCACCGTCGAAGGTCTCGAACGGCGCGTTGATTGCGGCGATCGCGCGCTCGTCGGCCGGGCGCACGTCCACCACGGTCACGCTGCCGGCACGCAGCTGGTCGTCGGCGTCGCGCACGCCCAGCTCCTGCACGGGCTTGGGCGCGTTCGGGTTGTCGATGGCCAGGCCCTGGCCACGGATGTCGTCGACCCAGTCGATGGTGATGCCGTCGGCACGGCGCGCGCTGGCCAGGTCGAACTGCACGCGCAGGCCGTTGGACTCGGCGGCGATCGCGTTGTCATCGTGCGGGGCCAGCTGGAAGTTCGGCTGGAAGCGCGCATCGATGCCCAGCTGCAGCGACGCGCCCGGGGCGTCGGCCAGTGCACCGCGCAGCATTTCCACCGCCGCCGGGGTGACGGTGATGCGCGGCGGGGTGCGGTCCGGGGCGGCCAGGCCGAGCACGCTGCTCAGCTCGCCGCTGCCGGCCATCTGCAGGATGATGTCGCTGCCGCCGACCAGCTCGCCGTCGATGTACAGCTGCGGGATGGTCGGCCAGTCGCCGTAGGCCTTGATGCCTTCACGGATCTCGGCGTCGGCCAGCACGTTGACGTGGGCGAACTCCACGCCCAGGTCCTGCAGCGCGCCCACGGCCTTGGCCGAGAAACCGCACTGCGGCATGGTCGGCTGGCCCTTCATGAACAGCACGACGCGGTTGGCGTTGAGAATGGATTCGATGCGCGAGCGCAGGGCGGGATCGAGGGACATGGGGTTCGGGTCCGGATATGCGAACCGGCTATTCTACGCGGCATGGCATCATGGGGCATGACCGTACCGGAAACGTTGCATCGCATTCCCCGCAGGCCCTGGCGCTGGCTGCCCTGGCTGGTGGTGTCGCAGCTGGCGGTGGTTGCCGCGTGGGTGGCCTGGGGCTGGCACGTGGGCCTGCCGCTGATGCTGGCCTCGCACGCCCTGTTCATGGTGCCGGTGTTCCTGCCCAACAGCCGCTTCTACGCGCCGGTGCTCAGCCGCCTGCCGGGGGCCCCGGCGCAGGTCTGGCTGACCATCGACGACGGCCCCTCGGCGCAGACCCCGGACGTGCTGGACCTGCTCGACCGGCACCAGGCCAAGGCCACCTTCTTTCTGGTCGGTGAACGCGCCTTGGCGCGCCCGGACCTGGTGCACGAGATCGTCCGGCGCGGGCACAGCCTGGGCAACCACAGCCACCGTCATCCGCAGGGCCGCTTCTGGCGGCTGGGGCCGGCGACGATGGCGGCCGAAATCGCCGAGTGCCAGCAGGCGCTGACCGCCATCACCGGCCAGGCCCCGCGCTGGTACCGCTCGGTGGTGGGCATGACCAATCCGTTCGTGGCCCCTGCGCTGATGCAGTGGGGCCTGACCCGGGTGGGCTGGAGTGCGCGCGGCTACGACGGTGTGGACTGCCACCCCGATACGGTGGTGGCGCGGATCGTGCCTGACCTGGCCGCCGGCAGCATCGTGCTGCTGCACGAAGGGGCCGCGCACGGGCACACCCTGGTCATTCTCGACCGTGTGCTGGCGGCGGTCGCCGCGCGCGGGCTGCGGGCGGCGCTGCCGGGCTGACCGGGTCAGCCCATCATCAGGCCGGCGATCACCAGCAGGCACATGCCGATCACGCTGCCGATCGAGATCACGATCGCCAGGATGCCGAACACCTTCTTGGTGGCGGGCGTGAACGCCGCCGCCACGCCCAGTGCGAGCGCGATCAGCTGGCCGAAGCCGGCGCAGATGATCACCAGACCGACCATCATCGACAGCGGCGATTCTTCGTTCATCTCGATGCCCTGCATCGACGCCACGGTGGCGCCGATAACGCTCAGCAGCATGATCAGGGCGCAGCCCAGGGCGAAACAGAAGGCGGTAATGCCGAGGCCGGAGTGCTTGAGTTCCATGAGGTCCTTTCAGTGGTGGGTAACAATCAGGTCGGCAGCGCCGGAACCTGCGTGGCCGGGGCGGCCGGTGGGTGGCTGCGCTGCCATTGCCGGTGAGTCCAGACGCCCAGTGTGAGGTAGACGCACAGCACCGCCAGCGAGAGGATCAGCGCCAGCACGCCAAACAGGCGGCGGCGCCGGTGCTGCAGCACGCTGCCGACGCCGAGCAGGCCGGCCAGGCCGTTGAGGCCGACGCTGATCAACCCGAGCACGCCCAGCGTCGGTGCCAGTGCCAGCCCCTCGACTTCGGCATGGCGCTGCACGAACAGATAGCCCAGGCCCAGCGCGATGGAGAACATCGCCACACCGCACAGGCTGGTGATGAAGGCGACGATGCCCAGCGCGGAATGCCGGGAAGGCGAGGTCATGAGGGCTCCATGCCGGGACAGGACAGGGGCGCGAGTATGCGCGCGTGCGGCCGGAGCGGCCAGCCTGCGGCCTCGCTGCAGCTCATCGGGCCGGTGCAGCCGGGTCCGGTGCGGCGACGATCAGCCAGTTGTTGAACGGTGTATTGCCGTACAGCGGTGCCATCGTCAGCTGAAGCCCGGCCGCGTCCAGCGGTGCGCGCACGGTGGCTGCATCGGGGTAGTGGCGGGGGCGCGTGCCCATCCAGCCGACCAGATGGGCGAGCATGTCGGTGATGCGGGTGGCGCGGTCGCGGCCGCTGCGGTCGGCCAGCGTGGTGCGGATCACCAGCCGGCCGCCGGGCGCCACGCGTGCTGCTGCCCCGCGCAGCAGGGCGGTCTGCGCCTCCGGCGGCAGGTACTGCAGCACGTCGAGCAGGGCCACGCTGCCGTGGTGGTCGGGCAGGTCGGCGCTGGCATCCAGGCAGGTGAACGTGGCATCGGCCAGCGCCGCACGCGTGCCGGCGCGCTGCGCGCGCACGATCTTGTCGGCGTCGATGTCCACGCCCCGGTAAGGCTGCAGCCAGCCATGCTGGCGCAGCACGTGCGCCAGCAGGCCCAGTCCACAGCCGATGTCCAGCAGCGGGCCCCGCGCCGGCGCGAGCGCGGCCAGCACGCCCGGATACAGCGGGTCGCTGCCGAGCTTGCCGCGGCTGTAGTAGTAATCGCGTCGGTTGCCGAAGCGCTGGGCCGGCATGAACGCGGCGGCGATGCGGCGGGCCTGTTCCCTGGCCAGTGGTGCGGCGTCCGTGCTCAGTGCGCGCCCTCGTCGGCCAGGTGCACCCGCGCGACCGCATAGGCGCGCTGGTGCCAGAGCGTGTACATCGCCGCCGAGGGGTGCAGGCCATCGGCGGCCAGCATCGCCGCTTCGCCACCGTAGTCGCGGCTGAGATCGGTGATGTCGATGAAGGTCACCTCATGCTCGGCGCAGATCGCCGCAGCAGCCGCGTTGTAGGCATCCAGCGCCTGCCCGATCTGCTCGCGGTCGCGACCGGACGCGATGCCAAACGGGGTAACGCCCCAGTCCGGAATCGACAGCACCAGTACACGCCGCGCGCGGCCGTCGGCAAAGCCCAGCGCGCGCTGCAGCAGCGCGGTGAAGCGCGGGCGATAGTCGTCCACGCTGCGCCCACGGTACTGGTCGTTGACCCCGATCAGCAGGCTGACCAGATCGAACGGTCCCTGCGGGGCATCGGCATCGATGCCGGCCTCGAGCTCGTCGGTGGTCCAGCCGGTGGTGGCGATGATGTGCGGATCGTCCAGCGCGACGCCGGTGTCGCGCAGCGCGACAGCCAGCTGCACCGGCCAGCGGCCGCTGGCCGCGACGTCCTCACCTATCCCGGAGGAACCGCCCAACACCAAATAGCACCGCGCCATGCGTCAGGCCACCGCGCTGCGTGGCTTGAGCGGCACCACCTTGGTGTTGGCCTCTGCGCGGCGCGCCAGGGCGCGGTCGATGCGGCCGAACACGTCGCGCATGACCTCGGGTTCGGGCAGCAGGGTGACGCGGAAGTGGTGGCGGTAGGGCACGTTGAAGCTGGAGCCCGGTACCACCAGCACGCCTTCCTCGTTCATCAGTTCCAGTGCGAAGTCGTGGTCGTCGAAGCTGCGCGCCGCCGGCCCGATCACCGCCGGGAAGGCGTACAGCGCACCGGCCGGGGCCACCAGCGACAGGTGCTCGCTGGCGTGGCAGGCCTCGATCACCGCGCGCCGGGTTTCATACAGGCGGCCGCCGGGCGCGCACAGCGCCGAGATGGTGTCCGGCCCGTTGACCGCAGCGTCGATCGCGTACTGACCGGGCACGTTGGCGCACAGGCGCAGCGCGCTGAGCAGGTCCATCGCCGCGCGGAACTCACCCAGCCGCTCGGCTGCGCCGGACAGCATCGCCCAGCCCACCCGCCAGCCACAGGCGCGGTGCACCTTGCTCAGGCCGCTGAAGGTGATGCACGGATGCTCGCCGGCCAGCGGCGCCACCGGGTGGAATTCGGCCCCGTCGTACAGGATCTGGTCGTAGATCTCATCGACCATCAGCAGCAGGTTGTGCTTGGCGGCGATGGCCACGATGCTTTCCAGCAGCGCCTTGGAGTAGCTGGCACCGCTGGGGTTGTTCGGGTTGATCAGCACGATCGCGCGGGTGCGCGAGGACACCAGCGATTCGATCTCCACCGGGTCCGGCTGGAAGCCGTTCTCCGGCGCGCAGCGGTAGTACACCGGGCGGCCGTCGTTGAGGATGGTGGCGGCCGACCACAGCGGGTAGTCGGGCGAGGGCACCAGCACTTCGTCGCCGGGGTTGAGCAGGGCGCGCAGCGACAGGTCGATCAGCTCGCTGACGCCGTTGCCGACGAACACCCGGTCCGGATGCGCATCGGGGGCGCCCCGCCGGGCGTACGCGGCGGCGATGGCCTCGCGGGCTTCGGGCAGCCCCTGCTGATGGGTATAGGGATCGGTACGGCCCATGTCGTCGGCAATGGCCCGCTGCAGGTGCTCGGGCGCGCGGAAACCGAAGTTGCCGGGGTTGCCGATGTTGAGCTTGATCAGCTTGCGGCCCTGCGCCTCCAGCTCCCGCGCTCGCCGCGCCAGTTCGCCCCGGATCTCGTAGCGGACTTCGGACAGGCGCTCGCGGGTGGCGAGCGGCTTCAGCGGAGGTGTGGACATGACTGGGCCGTGGTTCGGGCTTGGAAATCGCATGGTAGCGGAAATGTTGCGTTGCAGGGCAAGCGTTCCGGGACCGATTTCCCAATGCTGGCAGGCAGTTGCCGGCCTATGCCGGGCCATGCCCGGTGCCGCCCGGGCCAACGGCGGCGACGCCGGCGTGCCGCACCCTCTAGAATGGGGGCGATGACCCACACCACCGATTACCGCGCCCTGCAGACGATGGGCTGGCCCTGGGCCGGCGCCCCCGAGCTGCCCGCCTGGCAGGCCCTGTTCGACCAGTACCCGCAGGCCCGCCCGGGCCGGGTGATCGAGCAGCACCGCACCGGCTACGTCGTTGCCGATGTGCCCGACGCGGCGATCCGCACCGAATCTCCGGCCGAGTGGCAGCGCCCGCGCTTCCCCAGCCACGAGCGTGCCGCCGTCGGCGACTGGGTGCTGCTGGAGGGCATCAAGATCGTCGCCCTGCTGCCGCGCCGTACCGCGATCAAGCGTGGCGCGGCGGGCGAGCATTACCACCAGCAGGTGATCGCGGCCAACATCGATACGGTCTTCATCGTCTGCGGCCTGGATGCGGACTTCAATCCGCGCCGGATCGAGCGCTATCTGCTGCTCGTCGGCGGTGGCGGCGCGCAGCCGGTGGTGGTGCTGACCAAGGCCGACCAGACCGAGTACAGCGAAGACGCGCTGGCCGTGCTGGAGGAACTGGCGGCGCAGGACATTCCGCTGCTGGCGATCAACGGCAAGGACCCGGCCAGTGCGGCGGCGCTGCTGCCGTGGCTCGGCGCGGGCCGCACCGTGGTGCTGGTGGGGTCCTCGGGGGCCGGCAAGTCCACCCTGACCAACACGCTGCTTGGCGAGGAGCGGATGAAGACCGCCGACGTGCGCGTCAACGATTCGCGCGGCCGCCACACCACCACCCACCGCGCGCTCATCCCGCTGCCGGCCGGCGCCTGCCTGATCGACACCCCCGGCATGCGCGAGCTCAAGCCGACCGGCGAAGAAGCGCTCAGCGAAAGTGGCTTTGCCGACGTTGAAGCGCTGGCCGCGCAGTGCCGCTTCCGCGATTGCGCGCACCAGCGCGAACCGGGCTGTGCCGTGCGTGCCGCCATCGACGCAGGCGACCTGGATGAAGAGCGCCTGCTCAACTACTTCAAACTGAAGGACGAAGTCGCCGCCGCCGCCGCCAAGCTCGCCGTGCGCCAGGCCCAGCAGGCGATCGAGCGCAAGCACGTCGGCAAGGGCGCGCAGTGGCGCCCCCCCGGCAAGAAGCGGTAGAGCCGACCGCGGGTCGGCTGCGCTCCGCGCAGCCACCGACACCCCCCGCGCTGCGCGCGATAGCCGGCTAGAAGCCGGCTCTACGTGACCAGCCCCCCGCGCCGCGCGCCCGGTAGAGCCGACTGTCAGTCGGCTGCTCTCCGTGCAGCCACCGACACACCCCGCGCCCCGCGCCCGGTAGAGCCGACTGTCAGTCGGCTGCTCTCCGTGCGGCCACCGACACCCCCCCGCGCTGCGCGCGACAGCCGGCTAGAAGCCGGCTCTACGCGACCGGTCACCGACACCCTCCGCGCCCCGCCCCGGGTAGAGCCGACTGTTAGTCGGCTGCTCTCCCTGCGGCCACCGACACCCCCTCGCGCTGCGCGCGATAGCCGGCTAGAAGCCGGCTCTACGTGACCGGCCACCGACACCCCCCGCCCCGCGCGCCCGGTAGAGCCGACTGTTAGTCGGCTGCTCTCCGCGCAGCCACCGATCCCCCCCACCCGCGGATCGCTGCCGCAGGCCATGCCCGGACCCTGCTAATGTCCGCCTCATGGACACACCCATGACCGTGGATCGTGATGTGGCCCACCACACGGCGCTCGACGCGCAGCTGGTGGAGGCCGTGGCCGGCATCAAACTGCTCGGCCTGACCAGCTGGCCTGCGGCGCTGCAGGCGCCGTTCCTGGCCAGCGTGGCGCGCGGGCAGCCGGTGCTGCCGCAGGTGGACTATCCCCGCCTGGATTTCGGCGACACCCGGCGCGCGCTTGCCGCGATCAGCGCCCAGTGCGATCCCAGCCACCCCATCGGCCTGTACGTGCAGCGCTCGGCGCACAGCTGGGACCAAGCGGCAGGCCTGCTCGAATCGCTGGGCACCGCCGCCGTCGACCGCTACTCCGTCGAACTGTTCGGCGCGCCCGAGCAGCCGCTGCCCGGCCACGGCCCCAGCACCCGCGATGCGGCCCGCCACTTCATCCAGATCGCCCAGGAACTCGACCACGAACTGCTCGCGCCCGAAGAACAGGTGCCGGTCTCGGCCACCGCCCTGCAGCTGCAGCTGCAGAGCGACCTGGATGCGTTCTTCGAGTCGCGCATCATCACCGTGCAGCTCGATCCGGAACTGATCTCCAAGGCCGCCGCCGGCCCCACCCGCATCCGCCTGCGCACCAGTGCGCGCTTCAGCGCCTACGACCGCGCACAGCTGTTCCACCACGAAGCCCTCGTGCACTCGCTCACCGCGCTCAACGGCCGCGAACAGCCGCACCTGCCCAGCCTGGCGTTGTCCTCCCCGCGCGTCACGGCCACCCAGGAAGGCCTGGCCACCTTTGCCGAGCAGATCACCGGCAGCATCGACATCGAACGCCTCAAGCGCATCAGCCTGCGCACCGAGGCGATCGCGATGGCACGCGAGGGCGCCGACTTCATCCAGGTGTTCCGCTACTTCTGCGATGCCGGGCAGAACAACGAAGAGAGTTTCGCCTCGGCCCAGCGCGTGTTCCGCGGCGTGCCACCCAGCGGCGGTGCGGCGTTCACCAAGGACACCGTTTACCTGCGCGGGCTGGTGTCGGTGCATACCTTCTTCCGCCACATGCTGGCCGAAGACCGCCTACAGGTATGCCGCTGGCTGTTCGCGGGCAAGATGTCGCTC
Organism: Stenotrophomonas sp. GZD-301; assembly: GCF_049310345.1. Classification (NCBI taxonomy): domain Bacteria; kingdom Pseudomonadati; phylum Pseudomonadota; class Gammaproteobacteria; order Lysobacterales; family Lysobacteraceae; genus Stenotrophomonas; species Stenotrophomonas sp. GZD-301. The sequence goes on from NZ_JBMOWY010000038.1 coordinate 37,058, forward strand.
ACCGACGCCATCGCCTTCGCGCCGCTGTTCGAGGAAGGCATCCTGCGCCCGCCGCGCTGGCTGCCGCACTGGGTCAGCCGCGCCAACGGGCTGGCCGGGATGCTGGCGTTCTCGCTGTTTGCCAACCGCATCCGCATGGATCAGTTGGCAACGGAGTAGGTCACCCCCAACGTAGCCGACCTACGCCGTCTGCGGGTTCGCGTCTTCCCAGGCGATGTGCACGTCGGCCAGTGTGTACAGCTGTTCGACCAGTGGCATCGGCAGGCCATCATCGTAGTCCGCGTCATAGGCCTCATCGAACGGGTCGATGGCATGCTCGCCGTCCACGGCCTGCAGCAGCGGCGCCGGCACGCGCTCACGTTCGCTGGCCGACAGTTCGTGCGGGCCGGCGCCGTCCCAGTGGTGGGGGTCGAATGCGATCCCGTGGTCGGCATAGAAGCCGTCCAGGAAGCGCTGCTGCACCCGGCCGATCAGCTGATGGGTGTCGTGCGCGTAGTCGGGCACTTCGTCCAGCGATTCATACTGGGCATGTCCGCCGCCGCCCACGCTCCAGAACAGCATCAGTGCTGTGGCCCGGTCCAGCGTGGGCTGGTCGGCCAGCCATGCCAGCGCGCGATGGTTGTCGCCGTAGTTGGAGCGCGCCACGTAAAGGTGCCGCTGCTCCGGCGTGGCCTGCACCAGATGCGCGTGCAGCAGGGCCCACTTGGCGGCCTCATAGTCCTGTTCGTTCATTGCCTCTTGTCCATGCCGCGGGAGTACGAAGCGCATTGTACGTGCGTTGCACGCAGGGCCGATGCGCATGAAGTTTCGCGCGCTGCGTCTCATTTCATGCGCCGCATGCCGCGGCGTAAGAATGCTTTCATCTTCCGCTCGCATGATGGTCACGCACCTGCACCGCGCAGGTGACCACCCCACATGCAACGGATCACCATGCTTACCCGACCCCTGACGATCGCGGTTGCGATCGCGCTGTGCGCTGCCAACGCCCATGCCGCCGATGTAGACGCCAGCACCGACGCCAACGTCGCGCTCAGCGCGCAGACCCTCGACACCGTCTCGGTGATCGGTCAGGGTGAAACCCGCCAGGTGCAGCGCATCACCGCCGTCGACAAGGAAGTGCTGCCGCCGGGCACCAGCGGCCAGAAGATCCTCGACCGCCTGCCCGGCGTATCGGTGCAGTCCAACGATGCCTTCGGCGCCAACGAGGAATCGCAGACCATCAGCCTGCGCGGCTTCGACAAGAGCCGCCTGGGCTACACGCTCGACGGCATCCCGCTGGGCGACAACAGCTACGGCAACTACAACGGCCTGAGCATCGCCCGCGCGCTGATCGCCGAGAACCTGGCCGGCGCCGAGCTGTCGCAGGGCATCGGTTCGCTGGGCGTGGCCTCCACCAGCAACCTGGGCGGCACCATCCAGTACTTCTCGCAGGACCCGTCCACCGAGTTCGGCGGCCGCGCCAGCGTCACCGTCGGCGACGACAACCAGCGCCGCGGCTACCTGCGCGTGGACACCGGCGACATCAACGGCTTCTCCGCCTACGTGTCCGGCGTCCACCAGGATGCGGACATGTGGGCCGAGCCGAACCAGAACCAGACCACCCGCCAGTTCAACGCCAAGGCGGTGTGGAATGTCGGCGACAACCGCTTCGGCGCCTTCGTCGCCACCTCGCGCGCCAGCCAGGCCAACTATGCCTACCTGTCCAAGAGCATGCTCGCGCGCGGCCTGGGCTGGGACTGGAACATCTACGCGCCGGACTGGGACCGCGCGGTGGCCGCGGCGTACTGCGCACCGGGCACCTACAACGCGCAGAAGTGCGCCTTCAGCGGCGGCGTCAACAGCATCGATGACGCGTACTACCAGAGCCGCGCGCTGCGTGACGACAATCTGTATTCGCTCGATGCCGACGTCGCGCTGGGCGACACCGCCCGCCTGAAGCTGCTCGGTTACCACCATGAAAACCGCGGCCAGGGTCACTGGTGGGCACCGGGCCAGCCGTCCAACCCGGGCACGCCGCAGGCGCTGCCGATCTCCATCCGCAGCACCAACTACACCATCAACCGCCAGGGCATCACCGCCGCGCTGAGCTGGCAGTGGGGTCTGCACGAACTGGAAGCGGGCCTGTGGTACGAGCGCAACGACCACAACGTCGAGCGCAACTTCTACTACATCACCGGCCCGTTCCTGGATGACGGCTACCTCAATCATCCCGACCGCCGCCTGTTCGACCAGGACTTCGACATCCGCACGCGCCAGTTCTACGTGCAGGACCGCATGCGCTTCCTGGACAACCGCCTGACGGTGGACGTGGGCATCAAGAGCCCGAACACCCGCATGACCGCCAACGCCAAGCCGGGTACCGAGGCCAGTTATGCCTCCGGTACGCTGACCGCGAAGGAATCGGTGCTGCCGCAGGCCGGTATCGGCTTCAAGCTCACCCCGAACCAGGAGCTGTTCGCGTCCTACTCGGAGAACATCGCCGCCTTCGTCGGTGGCGGCAGCGGCGGCCCGCTGCAGGTGTCCCCGGAGTCCTTCGCGGCCAGCGCCGGGCTGGATCCGGAGAAGTCCAAGACCCTGGAAGCCGGCTTCCGCACCTTCGGCGAGAAGTACCAGGCCTCCATCGCCGCCTACCACGTGATGTTCGACAACCGCCTGCTCTCGCTCAACCCGTGCACCAGCATCGAAGTGGGCACGCGTCCGGAGTGCATCACGCGCTTCATCAACGTCGGGTCGGTCAAGAGCCGCGGCGCCGAGCTGACCTTCATCCTCAAGCCGGTCGATGGCCTGCAGTGGTACAACGCGCTCTCCTGGAACAAGACCACCTACGAAGACAACTACACCTCCGGTGGCGCGATCGTGCCGGTGGCCGGCAAGATCACCGTCGATACCCCGCAGCGCATGGCCTCCAGCGAAATCAGCTGGAACCGCGACGGCTTCTTCGCCAGCCTGCGCGCCAAGTACACCGGCAAGCGCTACTACACCTACACCAACGACCAGTCGGTGCCGGGCGTGACCACCTTCGACGCCGGCATGGGCTATTCGTTCGGCCCGGGCATGGGCCTGCGCGACGTCAAGGTATCGCTCAACGCCACCAACCTGACCAACAAGCGCTACGCCGGCCAGCTCAGTTCGTTCGCCCCGACCGACCCGAACGGCACCCGCTACGCGATCCACGCCAGCGCCCCGCGCCAGGTGTTCCTGACCCTCGGCGCCGAGTTCTGACCGCCGCGCCACACCGGTAGCCGCCGACCCCGGTCGGCGGCCCCGCCAGGGCCGCACAGCAGCCCACCACGCGGCCCTATTTTGTTCAGGCCCATAGCCG
>NZ_JBMOWY010000039.1:0-45098 GCF_049310345.1 Stenotrophomonas sp. GZD-301
ATAAACACCGCGATCTTCCGCCGCCGTTGGGTATCCAAGCCAGGGCCGCACGGCATCCCGCCGCGCGGCCCTGCTGCGTTCAGGCCCGCACGCGCAGCGCGTGGCGGGCCACACCGCGACAGCCGCAGGCCAGCCGGTCACCGTCGCGCACCACCGGCGCGCCGTTCATCCGCACACGCGCGCAGCCTTCCACGAAGGCATGTCGGCCCGGGTGCAGCGCGCAGGTGGCCAGGTCGCCCACTACCGCGATCGTCGCGCCGTCGATGCGGCCGCTGCCCTGGCACTGCACCACCTCGCCACCTCCGCTGGTGGGATCCCCCAGGCAGACAGGGTGCTTCATGCCCGCCGCAGCCTGCGGCCCGCCCGCGTCACCAGTAGCCCTTGGGCGGCGTGCGATAGATCAGCGTCGCGGTCACGGTGTCTCCGTGCAGGATGTGCAGGAGGGCGTCGTCCTCGGCCATCCGGTAGCCGGTGGCCCCGCTCAGCGCAGCGGCGAAGCGGTCGCCGACATCATCGAACCGCTCCTTGTGGCAGCGCGAGCCGGTGCGTGCCAGCCCGCCCACCGTCAACTGCATGCCCTGCTGGCGGTACAGCGCGGTCATCGGCTGGCAGCCGGCATAGCCGGTAAGGTGCCGGCCGTCGGCTTCGAGAATGATGAAGCCCACGTGCGAATCCGGCGGCACCACGGTCGCCGCCTTGTCGGCAGTGGCGGGCAGGTCGTGCAGCTTCCACACCGTGCCGAGCAGCGGCTGCGGGGGTTCGGGCGTGGTGGGCCAGGTGTCCCACCTGTTCGTCAGTTCGTAGGGTTCCTGGCAGGCTGTCAGTGCGGCCACCGAGAACAGCAGGAGGGGCAGGGCGAGGCGAGCGGTCATGGGTGCTCCAGATCGGAATGGGGAGACGGGGCGGACGCGGTGTCCGTGGCATCGGGCTGTGGCGCGGGCACGACGGGCTGCAGCAGCAGACTGCCGGCGTCGTCGACGATGACGGCCGTGCCGGCCTTGCCGCTGGCCAGCGCCAACGCCAGGGCGGCGGCGCCGCTGCCACCGCCGAGCGCACCCACGCGCGTGGCCAGGTCGATGCCCACGCGTGGATCGTCCAGATCGAGCGGGTCCGCGAGCCCGCGCAATGCCATGCGCAGCGCGATGGCCGCACCGACATCGGCACGGCTGTCGTACCAGACGCAGCGCGGGCGGGCGGCCTCGGGCAGTGCGGCGTGCAGGGCCTGCCACGCCTCGGCAATGGCGGCCTCCTGCGCGCGCGGCGACAACGCCTCGCCATCCTCAGTGCGCAGGGCGACACAGCGCGGCGGATACAGCGTGCCCAGCACGGGCGCGGCCTCCTGAAGGGTGATCTGCTGCCGGGTCCACGGCACCGGATACCACGGATCGTCGCCCAGTCGATGGGCCGGCGCGGCACCCTCTTCCCGGAGCACCTGCAACAGCGATGCGGTGAACGCAGCGGCGTGCACCTGCGCTTCGGGTTCGTGCGGGGCCAGCGCCGTGTAAGCCGCCAGTTCCTCGCGGAACCACGCGTACGGCTGCCGCGCATGCTGCGCCGCCGGGGTGTCTTGTTCCACTGCCTCGCGCCGTATCGCGTCGGGTACCCCGGTGCCGGTGATCCACATCAGCACCATGCTCTCGTCCAGCGCGTCCTCCGGCTCGTCATCGCGGGGACGGTGGTACCGGCCTCGGATCAACCGGCCCTCCAGGCTCAGCAGCACGGCGTTGCACAATCGCGGCGACGCCGCGAAGCGGGCGAACAGCGCCTGCAGCACCGGCACCAACGACGGGCCATTGACGTCCAGCTCGCGCAGCAGCAGCGCGCCGGGCGCGTCGGACTGGCTGGCCATCAGCCCCGGCCATTCCATTGCGGCGTATCGGCTGTGACGGGTGAGCGTGGGGGCCAGCGTGAACATCGCCACCGGCGCGGCATCGGGCAGGGCGGCGACCAGCATCTCCATTCCCTGCGCCAACCGCACCTGCATCGCCATGCCCCGCTCGGCCAGGCGCGCCGCCGGGTCCTCGGCGTGCGCCGCCAGTACCGGGCGCGTGGCCTGCGGGTTGTCCAGCAGGGCCACAACGGCGTCGGGTGCCTGCCGCGCAAGGCGCGCGTAGCACGCGCGGATCTGAAGCACAGGGGCGGTGGCCGCAGCCGCCGGGCCCGTGGCGGGCAGGGGCAGCACCGGCGAACCCGCGACGCGCACCGGTGTGATGCCACGCGCGCCGGCGCGCATCTCCTGAAGCACCTTGATCAGTGCCGCCACCAGCAGGAACAGCGCACCCAGCGCGATGCTGCCCGCGAGCCACGGGCCCACCGCCTGCGCAGGCGAGGCGAGCTTGTCATCGTCGAGGGCATACCAGCCCATCAGCAGCGACCAGAGTGCCCACAGCAGGAAGAAGGCAGGTCGAAGGAGCGCGTGCGGAATCATGTGAGGCCGTCCTCGTAGCGGAGGCGCTTGGACTGGCCCACGTTCTTGACGCCGATTCGCGCATGTCCACTGGAAATAAGGTGGGGCCGGAACACCTGCCGCCGTCGAAGATAGCTCCAGCGCGGCTCCCGGCGGGAGATCTGCGCAATGCCATCGATTTCGTCGAGCCGTCCGTCCATGCTGGATGCCGGCGTTGCATCGGTGAAAATGGGCTTGATTCCCTTTCGATAAAGGGCAAGCGCCTGTCGATCGGCGCTGTTGAGAGGGTCGGTAGGCTTAATAGGGGAGGCTTCGTCGAGCGCGGCATGCTCGGCCAACCTGCGTTGGTGTTCCGGAACCAGTATCTCCTCGTATCGACGCATCTCAGCCCTGTAAGCCGCGTCCTTGGTCTCGAGGCGATTGCGCATGACGTTGTAATCACGCTCGCATTGCGGGTCGGTCAGCACAAAGCCCGCACGTGAATCATGCACGTACTGTTCGAACATTGTCCTCATGGCTGCGCCTGGCTGTGGAGCGCCTTCCCAGTAAAGATCGTACATCCGCATACAGGCATGCTCACGTGTCAGGTGCTCCATCACGAGCAGTGCCTTGTTTCGCGAAATGCGAAATCGGCTGGATGGATTCCTAAAGTTTTCCAGGTAAACAAGCAGTTCAACATTCGCCTGATCGAGATTGATGTGGTCCTGTATCCGGGTCTGCTTGCAGTGCGTCATGAACGGTTGGGCGATAAACGTGGTGCGTGGCAGAACCTGCCGCCGCCAGCCAAGGTATGAAAGATAGTGAACGTGCAGAAGGTGAAGCAGGGGGCCGCCTGGGCCGTGTTGCTCCACTGACCTCTGGTAGGCGTCGTAGGCGCGTTGCAACGCTCCTGAGATGCTGAAGAAATCAGACACTTGACCGTACCCAACGTCATCGCGCTCAAGCAGTGGAACGCCTGCGGCCCGAGCGCGCATGTACATGTCGTTGAGAGGGATCTGGGAGAGGAGGTCGCCCTGCTGCTGCTGGATGCCTTGGCTGCCCTTGTGGGTTCCCTTGCCTTGGGACGCTGTGCCGTAGCCGCCGCCGACATCGGCGTGGACACCAGGGTAGATGATCTCCAAGCGCCTTGGCGCCTGTTCGCGGGAGGCCGAGATGCTGGTCAGCGGAAACGAGTTCCGCGCCTCATGCCCGGCGACCATGTGCACGCACTGTTCCACGAATGCGGGAACTACCATGTATTTGGGCTTCGCCCAATCCAAGTGACCGTCTCCAGGTCTTGGCATGGAGTCGGCGATCTCCACTGACGCCACGGTGTCGAACAACCCCATGAAACGCACCCGCAGTGGAATTCCGCAGACCTGTGGAAGCCCATCGCCTGCCCACTCGACAAGATGGTTCAGAAACGCCCGCGCTGCAGTCGCGCCACGGGAGAAGCCAAACAGGTCAAGCGTGATTGCCGATATCTGGGGGGCTGCAGGTTTTGGATTGGCGAGCATATGCTCGAGTTGTCGCCGCCAAATTCTGATGTTGGCCTCATCCTTGACGGCGCGGGTGATCTCTGGGGCGGTGTTTTCCACAAGGACGTCGCCGCGAAGAAGGCGGGCAATTTCATTTGCCATGAACAGGGATGCGTAACGCATCCGCAGATCACCGTTCTTGCCCTTCTTGGCGCCATCCTCATGGGGCTCGTGTTCGCCAATCTCGGGGAACGGCGTTCCTACGCCTTGCACGTACAGGCGAAACTGCCCCTGAGCAGTCTTATTCCGGCACACATCAAACAGGCGCGCAATGTTGCTGTGTGAGCCACTCGGCGCATCCTCCTTCATATGGTTCCGCGTGCCGTCAAAGAAGATTGAAAACTGGATTGCGAAGCAGCAAGTGGAAGTGGTCTGGTGAGCAACCGACCCTGCGGGATTGAGTGCCCGAGTGAGAGGTGCACCCGTAGGGAGCCACGAATATTCATTAATCATTGCCAATACCTCGCCTCTCGTAAAAATCCTTGTCTGGGAAGTCTCTGCTTGGGTAGTCCGGGTGGTTGGGCCCCATCATGGTTGGAATCACAAGCACCTGGTCATCCGCATAGATGTGCACCCACGTCCGGCCAACGTAGGTGTACGGGTGAACAGGTACGTTCTTCTCTACCCAGCGGCATCCTTCGTCCTGGACCTCTCCGGGAATGTAGTAAGTCCCGCGGGCGCAGCGTCGCCACTTGACCGGTACTTCCAGGCCGGGATACCACCGCTCGGGTAGGCCGATCGCAGTGAGTACCGTGCTGCCGCCCGTGCCTGCGCTGTCGCCTCCGCCACCGTTGACGTAAACCGGCCGCACGAAGGTGTCGGTAGGCTCGTAGTCCATCGATGTCAGGCTGCCACCGACCCAGGTTGACACCCTCTTTGTAGGATGGGAGTGGGCAAGTCTGTACACACCGGCCGCCACGACGAGCAGCAGGACACACAGCCAGAGATAGCTCTGAACGAATGGGCGCAGGTCGTCTGACTCGGTAGCGCTGCTTGATGCGTTCTCAAGCTCAACGCTCCTGGCGCGTGCTTCCTCTGCTTCTTCGACATCGACAGCGGATGTGTTCTCGGCAGGCGGTCGCAGCAGTACATCGGACAACTTATAGATGAGGCCTGCACATATCGCGAGCGGGAACGCGGCGACATAGGCGACTGTGCGGGCGGTCATCCCGTCCCAGCCTTCGAAGTTGTCGCTCCAAGCGAACAGGGAGTACATGACAACCAGCCAGATGGCGAAGAGACACTGAACCAGTGGCAGCGCCTGGAATGTCACGCGATGGTGGTTGCGGACGGCCCTGCGGAAACCATTGATGAAGACAAGTATCGTGAGCGGAACCACGCCCAGAAAGTTGGACGCCCGCAAGCCTGTGTCGCCATCTACATACCCCGCCCGCCACAGGACAGCGATGAATAGTGCCGTCAGCACGCAGTCCGCGACGAACCACGCCAAGGCGCGAGGATCGCCGTCATCGGCAACGTTTGCCGTGTCCGCATCCTGATCAGTGAAATGGCCGCTACGCGTGTCGCGTGCATCGCGCTTGTCCGGGATGGGGTCATGCGTCATGACGCGACTCCTGCAGGGGCGAAGGTTCACTCATCGTGGCCAATGCCCCGTTTTTCGTAGAAGTTCTTGTAGGGATACGGAGCACCCGCATAGTCCTCGTGGCGCGGAGTCATCATTGAGGGAATCACCAGAACCTCGTCGTCGGCAAACAGGTGAACGGTCGGTGAGCCGACGTCGGTATAGGGGTGGACGGGAACGTCCTTTTCCACCCAACGGCACGCCTGTTCTTCTGTCTGAGGGTTGTCCGCGTAAAAAGCCTTGCACCGCTGCCACTTGACACGCACGGTGAGCCCCGGGTGCCAGCGCACCGGCAAGCTGAAGGCACTCAGGACGGTGCTGCCCCCGGTGCCCGCGCTCTCGACCCCACCCCCGTCGATATACACCGACTGCACGTAGGTGTCTGTGGGCTCGTAGTCCATCGGGGTCAGGCTGATATTGAACCGCGCGGTTGTGCCCTTGCCTTCTTCAGCAGCGGTGCTGGCCCGGTTGTACATCGCACTTGACGTGACGAAAAGCAGTACAACACTTATCCAGAAGTAGCTTTGAATGGTTGCACGCAGGTTGGTTGATTGGGTCGGGCTCCTTGCCTTGTCCGCAGAAGGGCCTGGCTCCCTGGATGAGGGCGAGTGCAGATCAGTATCAAGCGTTGCGGGAATACGCCGAATGGAATCCCGACGTCTCGCGCGTCGGGTCAGCGAGTACCGCTGGTAGGATGAATCTGCTTTCGTTGACGGCGATACGCGCTCGACTACCGTGGCACGTGCTTCGTCCGTTGCTTCGACATCGACGACGGGCGTCACCCTGACGGCGCGCCGCAGCGTCGCGTCAAGCGACGCATAGAGAAGGCCTGCGCATACTGCCAGTGGTAAGGCAGCGACATAGACGAGCATGGGGGCGATCATTGCGCCCCAGCCTGTCGAGTCAACACTCCAGGCGTACAGGTAGAACATCACAGCCACCCAGAGGGCAACGACGCACTGGACCAGTGGGGAGCCCTGGAACGTCATAAGGTGGTAGTTGCGGACGACGCGTCGGAGGCCATTGACGAGGAGCAGCAGCATAGGGGGCATGACCCCCAGGAAACTGGATGGTCCTACCCCGTCGTCGCCCTTCGCATAGCTTGCCTGCCATAGGGCGGTCGTGAGCAGTGCCGTAAGCACGCAGTCCGCGACGAACCAGACCACTGCGTATGGATCGCCGTCATCGGATCCGTTGGACGCCTCCGCATCCTGATCAGCGGAATGGCTGCTGGGCTGATCATCGGTGACGTCATCCGGCTCTCTGGAAATCGGTTCCTGAGGCGTGGTTTGCCACGACTGGGAACTGGACCGCTGCGCATCACCCTCTTTGTCCGGGTTGGCAACCCCGCGCAGCTTGCCGGCTAGCATGGTGTACGCAAGGCCTGCGCCTACGGTCATCGGGGCGGCAATGAAGTACAGGGCGTTGGGATTGTCCGGCAGATCCGACCCGGTAGACGCAACGCACCAGACCTGTATGTAGGACATCGCCACCACCCAGGGAGCGGCCACACACTGCACTACCGGAAGGCGCTGGAAACACCTGCGATGGTAGTTGCGGATGAGGCGTCGGGCGCCGTTGACGAACAGCAACATCATCAGTGGCACGATGCGCAGGAAGGAATCTCGGACCAGCAGCTCTTCGCTTCCCGCATAGCTTGCCTGCCACAGCGCAGCAGTGAACAGCACGGTCACCACGCAGTCGGCGACGAACCACAGCAGCGCGCGCAGATTACCGTCGCCGGCTCCACCCGGCTTATCCGGACCGGCGTCATGCGTCATCGCGAACCTCCTCGGCGGGTGTCGCCGCCGCAGCACTTTCAGCGGCATCCGACGGCGGAGGTGCGGCGGCGTCCGCGTCGCTGGTCAACGCCTCCCATAGCGCCTCTCCACGCAGCCCCTGCGCGTGTACGGGATGCGTGGTGATCCCGCCAGAGCAGTGGCCGCGCTGCAGCGCCCAGGCGATCCAGCTGCTCTGGTCGGTTGCGTCGGTATAGCCATGCGCGACGGCCAGCGCCAGGGTGTGCGCGGCGAGTGCGTGGCGGGCTTCCCGGCCGCGCAGGGTGTGGGCAGGACGGATCACGCCTTTCAGCGGCTGGAGCAGCGCGTCGGCCAGGCCGTGTTGCCGCATCGCGTGATGCTGCGCGTCGCTCCAGCCGGGGCGGCCGGCATCGCCGGGTGCCAGTGGCGACGATGCGGCGGGCAGGTCCAACGCCATCGCACGGCCGTCGCGGTCGGCCAGCCACCAGCCGCGCCACGGGGCGCAGAAGGCTGAGCGCTGGGCGGGCGTCCAGACGTCCATCGCCGCGCGCAGCACGCGCCCGTCGCCCAGCCGGGTGTAGTGGAGGCTGTCGCGATCACCCTCACGCATCCAGTAGCGCAGGTGATCGGCGATCTCGTCTGCGGGTGCCCTGCTGGCCAGCCAGTTCACGCCCGGCGCACTGCCGTCGATCCCGTGCGCGCCGGCGCCGCTGGCAGGCAGCAGCCACGGGCCCATCGACTGCGCGTCGGCGGACAGGTCGGCGAACAGGGGGATGGCCTGCGGCGCGCACCGTGCCAAGCGCCCGGCGAGATCGCGCTGTGCCGCGCCGTCGATCAGGACGTACGCGTGCAGGGAGGGATTCACGACCAGCGCGTGGCAGGCCGGCGGCAACGGGTTCATGCGGCCTCCGTCAGGTTCACGCGGTAGGTGCCGAGCAGCGCGGCCTGGGCCAGGCAGGGCAGACAGACCGGGGGCGCTGCCTGGGGCAGGGCGCGCGACCATTGCTCGGTCTGCGGGCCGTCCCAGTCATGGCGGGCACCGTGGAGGCGGATGGCCCCCTCGCTGCCGCCGGTGACGCCGCCGCCGATGCGCAGAAAGCTGCCGTCGGCGGCGACCAGCCGGATCACCGGCGCGGCAATGACGATCTCGCCGTTCTCGGCGCTGAGCTGCATGCCCCGCAGCGCGTGCGCCTGGATCTGGTCGCCGCGCGACTGCAGCTGCAATGGGCCGGCATTGGCGATGGCGGTGATGCCACCGTCGCGGGCGTACAGGGACAGGCCCTGGCCCGCCTGCAGGTGCATGCGTTCGCCACTGGTCTGCTGCAGGTTGGTGCCGGCCACGACGTCGTGCTGGCCTCGGCTGACGTGCAGCTGCGATGCCGGCGTGGCGGTAACCAGCCCGGCAGCGGCGGACACGGCGATGACCGGCGCCTGGCCGCCGTCTCCATCGCCGGTCCACGCCTGCAGCGCCTCTGCGAGGGTGTGCTGCGGCGTCGCGCTGGCGGTGCCGGCCTGCTGTTCGGTGGCCAGGGTGGCCAGCTGCTCGAACACCTGCCGGCAGGTGTCCAGCAGCCCCAGCAGCTCCTGCTGGTCGAGCTGATGGCCCTGCGCCTGCGTGCGGCCGTGGCTGCTCAGCAGCAGGCCGTGCGCCGAACGCAGGGCCAGCGCGGCGTCGGTGCGCAGCTCGGCACCGCTGCCGCGCGGCTGCGCCTGGCCATCCTGGCGCGGCGTGGTGAGCTGCCCCAGGTGCAGCGCGCTGTCGTGCGGGCTGGCGCGCAGATGGGCACCGACCTCACCGGGGCTGTCGTCGAACACCAGCTCGGCATGCGCGGTGCCACCATGCTCGCGCGACTGGATGCCCGACAGCGCACGGTTGCCGGGCAGCTGGCCGACGCCGGTGAACTGCGGTGGCGCATGCCGGCCGTTGTGCAGCACGCCCACGACCACCGGGCGGTCCATGTCGCCGTGGAGGAAGTCCACCAGCACTTCCTGGCCGATGCGTGGCAGGAACTGGTGGCCGAACCCGTCGCCCGCGCTCGGCAGGGCGACCCGTATCCAGGTGGATGCATGCGCCAGATCGGCGTCATCGCCATCGGCGCGATCCTGGGCGCGCTGCCAATGGAAGCGGATGCGGATGCGGCCGAGCGGATCGGTGTGCACGGTCTCGCCCGGCGGGCCCACCACGGTGGCGGTCTGCGGCCCGGTGGCGGTGGGGTGGTGCAGGCGGTCGGCATAGTCGGGCACCAGCGGCTGGTCGTGCGGAAGCGCCCGGAACCGGGTGCGGCATTGGCCGGGCTGCAGGGGGTCGCCGGGCGATGCGTCAGCATCAACCTCCGGCAGTGCAGGCAGGTTGTTGCATGCCAGCAGGTGCACGCCGCTGACCAGGAAGCTGCGCGCGCCCACGTCCAGGACCGCGTGCGCCGGATGGCCCTCGATGATCACTGCATCGCCGGTGGCCAGGCCACGCAGTGCGCCTTCGCCCAGCCAGGTGCGCGAGCGCAGTTCGCGTGCCTGCATGCGCAGCTGGCTGTAGCGCGCCAGTTCCTGCGTGCTCCCGGCGTAGTACAGCGTCTCGGCACGATGGTCTTCCAGACCGGCTGTGGCGGTGCGCGCCGGATCATCGAGCGGCTGTGCATTGTCGTCGCTGCCGTGCAGCGGTTGTGCGCTGGCATAGTCGTAGCTGGACAGGGCCACCGCGGCGGGGGCCAGGCGCTGGCAGGCCTGCCAGTGCTGCAGGGTGTCGCGGTCGTCGTCGTGGCGCTCGGCACGGTAGGGCAGGGCGACGGTGCGGTCCGGATCGAACAGGGGGGTGTCGGTGAGGCACAGCACGTGGCGTGGTTGCCCCTGTGCGATGTCGAACCGGAAGCGGTAGCTGATGCCTTCCTCGGCCAGCAGCCGGTCGATGAACGCCCGGTCGCTCTCGTTGAACTGCACACAGTAGGAACGCACCGGATGCGCCCGCAGCAGGTGCTGTGTGCAGTCGAAGGCGGTGGCCAGGCAGGCGTTGCGCTGCCGATGTTCATCCAGCAGCGTGGTCACGATCTCCGGCACGCTCAGGTCCTGGAACATCCGGCAGGCACGACGTTGCTCGAGCAGTGCCAGTGCCGAGCCGACCTGCAGCACGATGCGGGTCTGGCCCGCGTGCGTGCCGGTGCGCCGGACGGCATGGATGATGCCGTTGAGCCAGCGCCGTTCGCCGCCCGCCGTGGTGACGCCGACACCGACCACCCGCCCCGGCAGTGCGCTGATGTCGCTCTCCGTACCGGGCACAAGGCAGTGCACGGTCAGGGTGAAATCGGTATTGAGCGCATCGCGGAAATCGATGCGCTGTGCGAGGAGGGAGAACGGTGCGCCTGCGCTGCCCCAGTGCAGGTCGATCAGACGATGTAGGGACGTCCACTGCTCGGACGATGCGTTCCATTGCGTCATCGGGTGCTCGTTGTTACGCCGTTGAAGGCCGTGCAACGAGTCTATGAATGCCCCGCCGCCGCCGACAGAGGCAATAGCGTCGATACGCAGGGGAGATTCAAAAGATGGCGTAGATTCCTATAGGTGTGTGCGATCAACACCGATGAGAAACGCGAATGATGCTGTCAGCGATGTGCATCATTCCGCATGATGCACTGCTGCACGACCCACGAACGCCACGGTGCCGCGCACCGCGACGTTCGTATGGACTCAGAACATGTGCAGGCCGCCGTTGACGGCGTAGTCGGCACCGGTCACATAGGCCGCGTCATCCGAGGCCAGCCACGCGCACAGGCTGGCCACTTCCTCCGGCTTGCCCAGGCGGCGGATCGGCACGGACCCGGCCAGGCGGTCCAGCACGTCCGGCGGGAAGCTGCTGATCGCCTGGCTGGCGATGTAGCCGGGCGAAATGGTGTTGACGGTGACGCCGCGGGTGGCCACTTCATTGGCCAGCGCACGGCTGAAACCATGCATGGCAGCCTTGGCGGTGGCGAAGTTGACCTGGCCGATCTGGCCCTTGTGCGCGCTGACCGAGCCGATGTTGACGATGCGTCCCCAGCCCCGCGTGCTCATGCCGTCGATCACCTGCTTGGTGATGTTGAACAGCGCATGCAGGTTGGAGCCCATCACCGCGTTCCAGTCGTCCTGGGTCATCTGCCGGAACAGCACGTCGCGGCTGCCGCCGGCGTTGTTGACCAGGACGTCGATTTCGCCGACTTCGGCCTTGACCTTGGCGAAGGCGGCCACGGTCGATGCCCAGTCGGTGGCATCGCCCTCGGAGGCGATGAAGTCAAAGCCGAGCTCACGCTGCTCGCGCAGCCAGCCCGACTTGCGCGGCGAGTTGGGGGCGCAGCCGGCCACCACGGTGTGGCCGTTGCGGGCCAGCTTCTGGCAGATGGCGGTGCCCACGCTGCCCATGCCGCTGGTCACGTACGCGATGCGAAGGGTCATGGCGAATCTCCGGGGTAAGGGTCAGGCGGCGAGGGGGTAGAGGGCGCACAGCAGGCTGCCGAACATCAGCACCAGCGAGACCATCACCGCCCACTTGAGCGTGAACTTCTGGTGGTCGGCGAACTCGACCTTGGCCAGGCCCACCAGCAGGTAGGTGGACGGCACCAGCGGGCTGAGCAGGTGGACCGGCTGGCCGGCCAGCGAGGCGCGTGCCATCTCCACCGGGGTGATGCCGTAGTTGCCGGCGGCCTCGGAGAGGATCGGCAGTACGCCGAAGTAGAACGCGTCGTTGGACATGAAGAAGGTGAACGGCATCGACGCCAGCGCGGTGATCACCGCCAGGTACGGGCCCCAGGCATCCGGGATGACCGCCAGGAAGCTGTGCGACATCGCCTCGACCATGCCGGTGTTGTTGAGAATGCCGGTGAAGATGCCCGCGGCGAAGATCAGCGACACCACCGACAGCACGTTGCCGGCGTGATTGACCACGCGGCGGCGCTGCTCGGCCAGGTTGGGATAGTTGATCACCAGGGCAATGGCGAAGCCGACCATGAACAGTACCGGCATCGGCAGCACGCCCAGCACCAGGGCAGTCATCAGCGCCAGGGTCAGCGCCAGGTTCACCCACAGCAGCTTCGGCCGCTTGGTGTCTTCGGCATCATCCAGGGTGGGCAGCGCGCCATCGTCGGAAACGCTGGCGTCCATCCACGAGCCGCCCTTGGGCAGGCTGACCACGCCGAGCCGGCGGCGCTCCTTCAGGCCCAGGTACCAGGCCAGCAGCAGCACCGACGCGCAGGCCAGCACCATCGCCGGGATCAGCGGCACGAACACGTCGGCCGGGTCCACGTGCAGCGCCGTGGCCGCGCGCGCGGTGGGGCCGCCCCACGGGGTCAGGTTCATCACACCGCCGGCGAGGATGGTCACGCAGGTCATGTTCAACGCATTCATGCCCAGCCGCTGGTACAGCGGCAGCATCGCCGACACGGTGATCATGTAGGTGGTGGAGCCGTCGCCGTCGAGCGAGATCAGCATCGCGAGCACGGCGGTACCGAGCACGATCTTCATCGGGTCGCCCTTGACCATGCGCAGGATCACCCGCACCAGCGGGTCGAACAGGCCCGCATCGATCATCACCCCGAAGTAGAGGATGGCGAACATCAGCATCACGCCGGTGGGCGCGATCTTCTTGATGCCGTCCAGCATCATGTCGTCGATGCCGGTGGCGAAGCCGCCGATCAGCGCGAACACGATCGGGATGGTGATCAGGGCGACCAGCGGCGACAGTCGTTTGCTCATGATCAAGTACATGAACGTAATGACCATGCCAAAGCCGAGGATGCTCAGCATCATCTGCGGACTCCTTGCAACGTGGGGGTGGGGTTAGAAATCGAACTGCAGGCGGCCGGTGACCGCGCGGGTGCGGTCCACGGTGGCGTCGGCAAGGCGGTCGCGGTTGCGGCTTTCGATCAGGTTGAGCATGAAGCGCAGGTTCGGGCGCATGTACCAGTTGCCGCCGAGCGTCCAGGCCTCGGTGCGCGCATCGATCAGGTCCGGCTGGCCAATCAGGTGCTGGTCACCGCGCATCTGGTCGTAGCGCAGCGCCAGCTCGAAGGCACCGGCCTTGTGGCGCAGGTCCTTGACCCGTGCGAAGCGACCGGTCTTGCGGTCATAGGCGCGCGATTCGCCGGTAACGAACCAGCTCACCAGGCCGTAGCCGGCCATCACGCGGCCGCGCTGGCTGCCATCGTCGAAGGTGGCGCCGCTGAACTCGCCCTGCCAGGACAGCGGGCCGCGCACCTGCGCGTACTCCATCGACCACTTGTTGACGTCGGTATCGCGGCCGGCCGAGAAGTCGACCAGGGTCAGCCGGCTGTTGTCGGAGAGGTGGCCGGCCGGGCGCGGGCGGATCTTCAGGCCCGGCACGCCGTTGGCGCCGGGGTTGTCGTAGCGCTCGTGGGCCAGCGACAGGCCCAGGTGCAGCACGTCGCCGGCGGTGGCGCCGGGCGCCCAGGTGACCCGGCCGCCGGCCGCGCGGCCCTTGACCTGCCAGGCATCGATGCTCTCCAGGCTGTAGGCGCTGGCGGCCCAGGTCATGTCGCCTTTGGCGGCCTGCCAGGAGGCACCCAGCCGGTACAGCGGGGCGAGGGTGGTGCCGGCGTTGCCGCGCTCCAGGAAGGTGCCGTAGTTGGAGCTGGTGCGGTCATCCAGCGAGAAGAACTGCTTGAACTGGCCGACGGTCAGCTTGCCGCCGCTGAAGTCGCGGCTGACATAGACGTCCTTGGCCTCGACGCGGTCGCCGGAGAAATCCGCTTCCAGCTTGTAGTCCACGGCGAAAAAGCGGCCGGACACGTCCATCCACGCGCGGCGGATCTCGGTGTCGTCCTTGTTCGGGGTGCCGCGGCCGTCGTTGTCGAAGTCCGCGAAGTCCAGGTGCAGTCGGCCGCCGACGCTGGCGGTGACCGGGCGGTCGTCGTCGCTGCCCTCGGCGGCCCAGGTGGGGGCGCCCAGCAACAGCAGGGTGCAGGCGACAGGCGCGCGCCAGCGCAGCGAATTCAGTTCCACGGACCCTCCCAGGTACACGTTTGCGTAGGGGTGACGACAGGCACATCGGCACGGGGTGATGCGAGCGCGCAGCCTAGTGCGGGGAAGCTGTCATCCACCTGTCAGCGTTTGCTGCACCGCAGCGCGTCGCACGATGGCGGCCGTACGCGCTAGCATTCGCGCACCGTTCCCGATCCCGACCGATGCGCATCCTGCTGGTGGAAGACAACCCGGACCTGGCCGACGCGATCGTCCGTCGCATGCGCCGCAGCGGCCATGCCGTGGACTGGCAGAGTGACGGCCTGGCCGCGGCCAGCGTGCTGCGCTACCAGCGTTTCGACCTGGTGGTGCTGGATATCGGCCTGCCCAAGCTGGACGGGCTGCGGGTGCTGGCCGGCATGCGCGAGCGCGGCGACAGCACCCCGGTGCTGATGCTCACCGCGCGCGATGGCATCGAAGACCGCGTGCAGGCCTTGGACGTGGGCGCCGACGATTACCTCGGCAAGCCGTTCGATTTCCGCGAGTTCGAGGCGCGCTGCCGGGTGCTGCTGCGGCGCGCGCGCGGCCAGGCCAGCGAGGTGGTGCAGATCGGTGGCTTCCAGTTCGACAATGCCGCGCATCGGGTGAGCCTGGACGGGCAGCCGATCGATCTGCCCAACCGCGAGTTCCGCCTGCTGGAGATCCTGATGGGGCGGCTGGGGCAGGTGGTGGGCAAGGACGAGATCGGCAACGGGCTGTTCGGCTTCGATGACGAGGCCGGCCCCAACGCCATCGAGCTGTATGTGGGGCGCCTGCGCCGCAAGCTCGCCGACGCGCCGCTGCGGATCGTCACCGTGCGCGGCAGCGGCTACCTGCTGGAAGTGGTGGACCCCGGAACGGCAGAGCCGGACGATGGCCACTGAGGCGGCCGCCGCGCCTCGCTCGATCCGGCACACCCTGTGGCTGTATCTGGGCGGGCTGATGGCGCTGTTCGCGGTGGCGCTGCTGTTCGGCGCGCGCGATTACGGTCAGCGCGCGGCCAACCGCTCCTACGATCACCTGCTGGTGTCCTCGGCGCTGTCGATCATCGATTCGGTGGCGCTGGTGGAGGCGCAATGGCAGGTGGATCTGCCCTACGCGGCGCTGGACCTGCTGGCGATGGCCCCGGAGGACCGCGTGTTCTATCGGGTTTCCGATGCGCAGAACCGCACCGTGACCGGCTACGGCGACCTGCCGGCCCCGCCGCGCGCGCCCAGCGACCGCGCGCAGTTGTTCGATGCGCCCTACAGCGGCGAGACGGTGCGCTTCGTAGTGGTGTCGCGGCGGGTGTCCTCGCCGTCGGCGCAGGGCGAGGTGCGCGTGCAGGTCGGGCAGACCCGCCGCGCACGTGAAGTGCTGGCCCAGGACATGGTGACCCGCGCGCTGGTGGCGATTGTGGTGCTGTCGCTGTTGTCGCTGGCGCTGGTGGGCATCGGCGTGCACCGCGCGCTGCGTCCGCTGGTGCGGGTGGAGCGCGAGCTTGCCCGCCGCGAGCCGTCCGACCTGAGGCCGCTGGATGCGGTGGTCCCGCGCGAAATGGACAAGATGGTGGGCGCGCTGAACCACTTCATGGGGCGGCTGTCGAGCAGCAACGAGACCCTGCGCGCCTTCATGGCCGAGGCCGCGCACCAGATGCGCACGCCGCTGGCCGCACTGCGCGCCCAGGCGCAGCTGGCGCTGGACGATGAAGACCCGGAGGACATGCGGCGCAGCCTGCAGGCGATCGAGCGCAATGCCACCCACATGAGCCGGCTGCTCAACCAGCTGCTCAGCGATGCCAGCGTGATCCACCGCGCCAATCTGCAGCGTTTCGCCGCAGTGGACCTGGCCGAGACCGTGCACCAGGCGCTGCACGAAGCGCTGCCGCAGGCGTTGCCTGCCCCGCGCGTGCAGCTGGCGGTGAGCCCGGCGCCGGCCTGGGTCAACGGCGATGCGCTGCTGCTGCGCGAAGCGATCAAGAACCTGATCGACAACGCGCTCAAGTACGGCGGCGACGGCCCGCTGCAGATCGCACTCACCGAAGCACCCGAGTACTGCGTGCTGACCGTGGCCGACCACGGCCCGGGCATCGCGGCGGCCGATGCCGAGCGCGTGTTCGAGCGTTTCGCTCGTGGCGAGAGCGCGCCCGCAGGGGGCGCCGGCCTGGGGCTGGCCATCGTCAAGCGCGTGGTGGACAGCCACGGCGGGCACATCGATCTGTCCAACCGCGTGGGCGGCGGTGGCCTCATCGCCACCATCCGCCTGCCGAGGATGCACCCATGACGCTGCGCTGCCTGCTGCTCCTGCTTTGCCTGGTCTGCGGTCCTGCCGCGGCCGCGCCCGGCGATGTCCAGCGCTTCCCCGCGCAGGGCACGCCCACGGCCCAGCTGCGCATCCACGGCTCGACCGACATCGAAGTGTTCGCCACCGTGATCGCCGATTACCAGCGGCTGCACCCGGGCACGGAGATCGTCTACGAAGACGTGATCACCCAGGACATGTATGCGCGTTACCTGCGCGACCGCGCGGGGCCGGCGGCACCGGACATGCTGATCAGTTCGGGCATGGACCTGCAGACCAAGCTGGTCAACGACGGCCACGCGCTGGCGCACCGCTCGCCCCAGACCGATGCGCTGCCCGGCTGGGCGCAATGGCGGCACGAGGCGTTCGGAATCAGCTACGAGCCGGTCGCCATCGTCTACAACACCCGCGCGCTGCCGGCGGCCCGGGTGCCGCGCACGCGCCGCCAGCTGCTGGAACTGCTGCGCGCCCCGGACGCGCCGCTGTTGCGTCGGGTCGGTACCTACGACGTGCAGCGCAGCAGCGTGGGCTACCTGCTGGCCACCCAGGATGGGCAGCGCGGCAGCATGGCCGGCGCACTGCTGGGGGCGCTGGGCGACAACCGGGTGCAGCTGGAGGAGCGCACCGGCGTGCTGCTGGACAAGGTCAGCCGGGGTGAGCTCTCGCTGGTCTACAACGTGCTGGGGTCGTATGCGCAGGCACGCATCGATGCCGGCGCGCCGCTGGGCATCGTCGAGCCGGAGGACTACACGCTGGTGGTGCTGCGCACGGCGGTGATCCCGCGCAGCGCACGCCACGCCGACGAGGCGCGCCGCTTTCTCGATTACCTGCTCTCGCCGCGTGGACAGCAGGTGCTGTCGCGCGAAGCACGATTGATGCCGATCCTGCCGGCGCAGGGGCAGCAGCGCGGGCGCTCGCCCGAGCGCAGCTACCGGCCGATCCAGCTGGGCCCGGGGCTGCTGGTGTACCTGGACGGGCTGAAGCGCCGCCAGTTCCTCGACGCCTGGCGCGGCAGCATGCTCCAGCAGGACCCGTAATGCCGTCGCGCGCGGCCTGCCCCCGCCGGCAACCGCCGCGAACCGCCAACCTCACTACAATGGCCGCATGAGTGCACTGACCGTTCTGATCGCCGACGACCATCCGCTGCTGCGCGCCGCGGTCGTCCATTCCCTGCGCCAGTCGCTGCCGCAGGCGCAGGTGATCGAAGTGGCCAGCGCCGCCACGCTGGAAGCCGCGCTGGACCAGCACCCGGAGATCGAGCTGGTGCTGCTGGACCTGACCATGCCCGGCGCACGCGGTTTTTCCTCCCTGCTGCATGTACGCGGTGCGCACCCGGACATCCCGGTCGTGATCGTCTCGTCCAACGACCACCCGCGCGTGATCCGCCGCGCGCAGCAGTTCGGCGCGGCCGGCTTCATTCCCAAATCGGCGCCCGCCGAGACCATCGGCCAGGCCGTGTCGGCCGTGCTGGACGGCGGTGTGTGGTTCCCGGCAATGGCCGCCGAACGCTCCGAATCCGATGCCCTGCTGGCCGCGCGCCTGGCCCAGCTCACCCCGCAGCAGTTCCGCGTGCTGCTGAGCCTGGCCGACGGCCTGCTCAACAAACAGATCGCCTACGAACTCGGCCTGGCCGAGAACACCGTCAAGGTGCACGTCACCGCGATCCTCAAAAAGCTCGAATGCCACAGCCGCACCCAGGCGGCCGTGCTGGTCAAGGCCCTGGAGCCGGAAGGCAACGCCACCGACCTGTAGAGCCGAC
Source organism: Stenotrophomonas sp. GZD-301 (assembly GCF_049310345.1). NCBI lineage: Bacteria > Pseudomonadati > Pseudomonadota > Gammaproteobacteria > Lysobacterales > Lysobacteraceae > Stenotrophomonas > Stenotrophomonas sp. GZD-301. The sequence goes on from NZ_JBMOWY010000039.1 coordinate 18,284, forward strand.
CGTTGGTCGGCTGCACCGACACCCCCGCGCTGCGCGCGACATCCGGTAGAGCCGACCGTTGGTCGGCTGCCTTCCGTCCCGCCACCGAACACCCCGACATTCGGTAGAGCCGACCGTTGGTCGGCTGCCCTCCGTCCCGCCACCGAAAACCCCGCGCTGCGCGCGATAGCCGACTAGAAGTCGGCTCTACAAGGGCGGGATTCAATCGCGCTGGCGGTGCCGCACCAGCAGCTGTGTCATCAACGCGCGCAGCGCAGGCGGGCGGACCGGCTTGGAAAGGAATCCCCAGCCCTTGGCGGCGGCGCTGGCCTTGAGCGCCTCATCGCGTTCTGCGGTCACCAGAATCACCGGCGGGCGGGCGTTCCAACGTTCGACCAGCTGCTCGTACAGGGTTGGGCCGTCGAACTCGCCCATGCGCACGTCCAGCAGCACCAGGTGCGGCACGCTGTCGGGCGTGGCCGCGTCGAGCGCGACCTGCGGGCCGTCGGCGAGGTCAACGCGGCAGCCCCAGCGCTCCAGCAGGGTGCGTGTGGCGGTGCAGACGCGCGGATCGTCATCGATGCTCCAGACCCGGCACTGCCGCAACGGGCTGTCGTCGCCGGGGTCGAGCGCGGCGGCGGCTGTCGGCGCCGGCAGCGTCTGTGCCACGTCGCCGGCATCGCCAAGCTGCACCTCCACACTGAACACGCTGCCGCGTCCCAAGGTGGAGCGCAGCGCGATGCGATGGCCGAGCAGGCGTCCGATGCGCTCCACGATGGCCAGGCCCAGGCCCGCCCCGCGCTCCTGGTCCACGCCGTCATCCAACCGGCGGAACTCCTCGAAGATCTCGCCCTGCAGGCTCTCCGGAATGCCCGGGCCCTGGTCGTGCACCTCGATGCGCAGCTGGTCGCCCACCCGGCGGCACCCGAGCAGCACGCGGCCGCGCGGGGTATAGCGCAGCGCATTGGACAGGAAGTTCTGCAGGATGCGCCGCAGCAGCGCCTCATCACTCACCACCACCGCACGCGTGTCCACCCAGCGCAGCCGCAGGCCACGCGCGTCGGCGGCGATGCCGAACTCGCGCGCCAGCGTTTCCAGCAGCGGCGACAGCGCGAACGGTTGCACGCGGGTCTGCAGCGTGCCCGATTCCAGCCGCGAGATGTCCAGCAGGCTGTTGAGGATGGCGTCTTGGGCGGCCAGTGCGGCATCCACATGCTCGCTCAGCTCCCGCGCATCGCCGCCCAGCTTGCCGCGCAGCACCGAGACGAACATGCGCGCCGCATTGAGCGGCTGCAGCAGGTCGTGCACGGCCGAGGCCACAAAACGCGATTTGTAGCGGTTGGCGCGCTCGGCCTCGCGCCGTGCCTCGTCCAGATCGCGGGTGCGCTCGGCCACGCGATGCTCCAGGGCGTCGGCCAGCGAGCGCAGCTCGCGCGCGGTGTTCTTGTAGCTGGTGATATCGGCATAGCTGGTGACGAAGCCGCCGTCCGGCAGCGGATTGCCGCGGATCTCCAGCACGGTGCCGTCGTCCTTCTCGCTCTCGCGCATGTGCGGGCGGCCGCTGCGCAGATGGTTGAGTCGACGCTCGATCGCGTCTTCGATCGGCCCCGGGCCGAGCAGGCCACGACGCGCGTTGAAGCGGAAAATCTCTTCGATCGGCCGTCCCACCTGGATCAGGCCGGACGGAAACCGGAACAGCTCCAGGTAGCGCGCGTTCCACGCCACCAGCTTCTGTTCGTTGTCGATCACCACCACGCCCTGCGGGAGGTGCGCCAGGCTGCGGCTGAGACCGCTGTCGGCCTGCTGGGCGGCCTGCAGCACGCCGTCCTGCGCGGTACGCAGCTCCTGCGCATGCTGCTTGAGTACGCTTTCCAGCTCGCGCCGGCTGCGCTGGCGATGCGCGGCCAGACGCCGCCGTTGCTGCACGAACAGCACCAGGAAGCCCAGCGCCAGCCAGGCCGCGCCACCGCCGATGGCGGCACTGCGCCCGGCGCTGGTGGCCGCGCCGGCATCGTGCAGCAGATGCAGGTTCCACTGTTCCTCCGGCAGCGCCAGGGTCTGCCAGAGCATCTCGCCCGGCAGCACAGGATCGAGCAGGCGCACCATGCGGCCGCCGTCGTCCAGCACGCTGCCGGTGCGCACGCGCAGCGGCTGCAGCGAGCGGTCGGCGTACTGGCGGCTGTCGAGCATCTCGCGGCGCTCGGCCGTGCCCAGCGGGCGCAGTAGGCGATAGCGCCAGGCATCGCGGTTGGCCAGGAACACCACGTCGTGTTCGTCGCTGGCCAGCACCACGTCGGGGCTGGACAGCCATTCCTGCTCCAGCGCGGCCAGTTCGATCTTGATCACCACCACGCCGATACGACGACCGTTGTCCTCGATGGCCTGCGACAGGTAGTAGCCGGGCACGCCGGTGGTCATGCCGATGCCGTAGAAACGGCCGTGGCCCGTGGCCAGCGCCTGGCGGTAGTAGGGGCGGTAGCTGTAGTCCTCGCCGACGTTGCTGCTGGCCTGGTCCCAGTTGCTGGCGGCCACGGCGACGCCGTCGTGCCCGACCAGGGTCAGCGTGGAGGCGCGGGTGACCTGGTTGGCCCGCTGCAGCTTGAGATTGAGGCGCTGCGCGCCGGCAGCATCGGGGCGCTGCAGCAGCGCGCGGCGCAGGTCCGGGTCCAGCGCAAGCACCTGCGGCAGGGTGCCGAAACGGTCGACGCGCTGCTGCAGGCCCTGGCCGTACAGCGCCAGCTGGCGCTGCACCTGGCCGCTTTCATCGTTCAACGCGCGCCGCCAGGCGTAGTGCCCGGCGGCGGCCGCGCACAGCAGCGTGCCGCCGATCATCAGCAGCAGGGTCAGCAACAGGGTGCGGTGGCGGCCGAGCCAGTACATGGCGGCAGTCTACGGTTGCAGGGCGGGCGCGGCGTGCACGCCCACCCTGCGCAGGCCGATCAGAAGTGCATCTGCGCGCGCAGCTCGAAGATCTCCGGCTGGGTGCGCACGCCGCGACGGCTGGCGTCGGCCTTCACGTAGTTGGCCTGGAACTTGAAGTGGCTGGTGAGGTACCAGTTGGCACCCAGCGTCCAGTCGTGCTGGCGGCCACCGAACACATCGGCATCGTCCAGGTCCAGGCGGCTGTAGCGCGCCACCAGTTCGACCGCGCCGTAATCGTGGGCCGGTTTGACGTTGGCCACCGCGCCGGCGCTGTACGGGCGCGATTCGCCGGTCAGCACCCAGCTGGCCATCGCGTACTGTCCGTGGCCGGTGTAGTCCGGCTTGCCGTCACGGGTGACCGTGGTCTGCAGGGCTTCGGCCTGCACCGAGAACGGGCCCCGGATCCAGATGCCTTCCAGACCGGTGCGGCGGATCTGGTCGGCGGTGGTCAGGGCGCCGGAGTCGACCAGGCGGATGTCGGTCAGGCCGGCTTCCGGGCGCGCGCGCAGGCGTGCGCTGGCCGCATGGTGCACGTCGCGGCCATCGCGGTAACCGCGCGGGTTTTCCTGCGAATACGCCAGCCCCAGGTGGATCACGTCGCCAGCGGCCTTGACCGGGGTCCACAGCGCACGCACCGCCTGGGTGGTGCCGGGGTTGTCGCCCTGCAGGTCCTTGCCGCCGTAGGCACCGGCCTGGAGCAGGTACTGCGGGCGTTCCAGCACCCATTCGGCACCGGTGCGGCGGCCTTCGTAGAACGCCTGCACGGGCAGGGCGGTCTCCAGGAAGCTGCCGGCGCGCGAGGAGGTGCCCGCATCCAGGCCGACCGGGGTCTTCATGTAGCCGACGCGGAAACGGCCGATGTCGCGGCCGATGAACGCCTTGCTCTCAACGCGCACGAACACGTCCAGCCAGGTATCGGCCTGGAAGTCGTAATAGACCATCGCGTCGTACACGCCCTTCTTTTTCAGGGTCGCGCCGAACTCCTTGCGCCGGACGGCATCGGCATCCTCGATGCCGCTGGCGCCGGAGAAGTCGTTGAGGTCGTAGGCGATGTTGGCGGTGGCGGCCAGCTCGGTACCGTCGCTGAAGGCGACCTTGGTCGGCCAGTTGTCCCAGTCCGCCGCGGTGGCGGCCACGGGCGCGGCGGTCAGGCAGGTCAGGGCGAGGAACAGGGGGGTCGGGCGCATGGGCATCGGCAATCTGGAGGGAATGGGGCAGAACAACAACGGCCGCGGACCGGAAAACTGTGGGGGAGGGTCTCCGGCGGGTACGGCCACCCGCCGCCGTGGGGGTGCGGTGCCGGTGCAGTGTAGGCAGCGGCGGGAGCTGAACCGGGGGGCTAGTACCAATAGGTTATCTGCGTGGCGCGGACGGCGGCGTAAAAAGGCCACGCCCGATGCCGCCGTCTGCGGCCGGCCTCCTTCGTGACACAGCCGGAGCTTCCCATGCACGTTCCCACTTCCACTCCGCTCGCGGCCAAGCCGTTGCCGTTCTACCGCCAGCTGTATTTCCAGGTGGTGGTGGCGATCGTGCTGGGCGCCATCCTCGGCCATTACGAGCCGGCCTTCGCCGAATCGCTCAAGCCGCTCGGCGATGCCTTCATCAAGCTGGTCAAGATGATCATCGCCCCGGTGATCTTCCTGACCATCGTCACCGGCATCGCCGGCATGACCCACCTGCGCACCGTGGGCCGGGTGTTCGCCAAGTCGATGGCCTACTTCCTGTTCTTCTCCACCCTGGCGCTGGTGGTGGGCATGGTGGTGGCGCACGTGGTGCAGCCCGGCGCCGGCATGAACATCAACCCGGCCGACCTGGACCAGACCGCGGTCCACACCTACGTGGAGAAGTCGCACGAACTGACCCTGGTCGGGTTCGCGATGGACATCATCCCGTCCACCCTGGTCAGCGCCTTCGTCGAGGGCAACATCCTGCAGGTGCTGTTCGTGGCGGTGCTGTTCGGCATCGCGCTGGCCCTGACCGGCGAGAAGGGCCGCCCCGTGCTGACCTTCCTTGAGGCGCTGACCGCCCCGGTGTTCCGCCTGGTCCATATCCTGATGAAGGCCGCCCCGATCGGCGCCTTTGGCGCGATCGCCTTCACCATCGGCAAGTACGGGGTGGGTTCGCTGGTCAACCTGGCCTGGCTGGTGGGGTCGTTCTACCTGACCGCCTTCCTGTTCGTGGCCGTTATCCTGGGCGTGGTCTGCCGCCTGTGCGGGTTCTCGGTGTTCAAGCTGGCCCGCTACCTGAAGGCCGAGCTGCTGCTGGTGCTGGGCACGTCCTCGTCGGAATCGGCACTGCCCTCGCTGATGGAGAAGATGGAGAAGGCCGGCTGCAGCAAGTCCGTGGTGGGCCTGGTGGTCCCGACCGGCTACTCGTTCAACCTGGACGGCACCAACATCTACATGACCCTGGCCGCGCTGTTCATCGCCCAGGCCACTAATACCGAACTGACCCTGGGCCACCAGATCGCCCTGCTGCTGGTGGCGATGCTCAGCTCCAAGGGGGCTGCAGGCGTCACCGGCGCCGGCTTCATCACCCTGGCCGCCACCCTGGCGGTGGTGCCGGAAGTGCCGGTGGCCGGCATGGCGCTGATCCTCGGCGTGGACCGCTTCATGAGCGAATGCCGCTCGCTGACCAACTTCATCGGCAACGCGGTGGCCACCGTGGTGGTCTCGCGCTGGGAGAACGCGCTGGACCGCGACCGCCTGGCGATGGTGCTCGATGGCCGCGAGTCGGAGCTGCCGCCGCTGGTGGTGGACGACCTGCCGGCCACGCTGCCGGCCCCGGCCCACTGACCCTGCCGGTCTGAGTGTGTGGTGCATGGTCGTGCCGTTCCTGCCGGGGCGGCACGGCCATGTTTTGTTCCGAACGCCTGATGCGCGCTGTCATCTGCGCGCGGCAGGCTGCCTGCATACGCCGGCGAACGGCCCCTGCGCGGCGCTGGATTATGTGCGGTTGCAGCATGACCGCGACAGCGTAGCGACAGGTCCGCCCACGCCAACGGGGGTATGATCCCCTGTTCCTCTCGCCCATTCATCTGCAGAAAGCGATGTCCAACGAAGATTTCAAACAGGCTGCCCTCGATTACCACCGCATGTCGCCGCCGGGCAAGATCCGCGTCGCAGCGACCAAGCCGATGCTGACCCAGCGTGATCTGTCGTTGGCGTACTCGCCGGGCGTGGCACACGCCTGCGAGGCGATCATGGCCGACCCGCAGCAGGCCAGCGAGCTCACCGCCCGCGGCAACCTGGTCGCCGTGATCTCCAACGGCACCGCCGTGCTCGGCCTGGGCAACATCGGCCCGCTGGCCGGCAAGCCGGTGATGGAAGGCAAGGGCGTGCTGTTCCAGAAGTTCGCCGGCATCGATGTGTTCGACATCGAGATCGATGAGAACGACCCGGACAAGCTGGTCGACATCATCGCCTCCCTGGAGCCGACCTTCGGCGGCATCAACCTGGAAGACATCAAGGCGCCGGAGTGCTTCATCGTCGAGCGCAAGCTGCGCGAGCGGATGAACATCCCGGTGTTCCATGACGACCAGCACGGCACGGCGATCATCGTCGGCGCCGCAGTGCTCAACGCAATGGTCGTCACCGGCAAGAAGATCGAAGAGGTGAAGCTGGCCACCACCGGCATGGGCGCGGCGGGTATTTCCTGCGTCAACATGCTGGTGTCGCTGGGCCTGAAGAAGGAGAACATCCTCGCCTTCGACCGCGACGGCGTGATCCACACCGGCCGCAGCGATCTGGACCCGGAGAAGGCGCGCTACGCGCGTGACACCGACAAGCGCACGCTGGCCGAGATCGTCGACGGCGCGGACATCTTCCTGGGCCTGTCGGCCCCGGGCATCCTGACCGCGGACATGGTCAAGACGATGGCCAAGGACCCGGTGATCTTCGCACTGGCCAACCCGACCCCGGAAATCATGCCGGAAGTGGCCCGTTCGGTGCGTCCGGACGCGATCATCGGCACCGGACGTTCGGACTACCCGAACCAGATCAACAACGTGCTCTGCTTCCCGTACCTGTTCCGCGGGGCGCTGGATGTCGGCGCCACCGCGATCAACGAGGAAATGAAGATCGCCTGCGTGCACGCGATCGCCGCGATGGCACGCCGCGAGGCCAGCGACCTGGGCTCGGCCTATGGCGATGAGACCCCGAGCTTCGGCCGCGATTACCTGATTCCGCGTCCGTTCGACCGCCGCCTTCTGGTGGAGCTGTCGGCCGCCGTGGCCCAGGCCGCGATGGATTCGGGTGTGGCCACCCGTCCGGTGGCCGACATGGGCGCTTACCGCGAGAAGCTGGCCCAGTTCGTCTACCGCACCAGCCTGATGATGAAGCCGGTGTACGACCGCGCGCGTTCGGACAAGCAGCGCGTGGTGTATGCCGAAGGCGAAGAAGAAGTGGTGCTGCGTGCGGTGCAGAACGTGGTCGACGAAGGCCTGGCGCAGCCGATCCTGATCGGCCGCCCGGACGTGATCGAATCGCGTATCGAGCGCCTGGGCCTGCGCATGAAGGCCGGTGTCGACTTCGACATCACCAACATCAACGACGACCCGCGCTTCAACGATTACTGGCAGTACTACCACAACCTCACCGGCCGTCGCGGTGTGACCGTGGCCGCTGCCAAGAACCTGATGCGGTCGCGCCCGACGTTGATCGCGGCGGTGATGGTGGCACGCGGCGAAGCCGACGCGATGCTGACCGGCGTGGTCGGCCGCTTCCACAAGAAGCTGGGCTATGTGCGCAGCGTGCTGCCGCTGGAGTCGAAGGTGACCTCGACCTCGGCGATGACCGGTGTGATCAACCAGCAGGGCGTGTTCTTCTTCGTGGATACCCACGTGCAGGAAGATCCGACCGCCGAGCAGATCTGCGAAGCGACCCTGCAGGCGGCCTACCGCATGAAGCTGTTCGGGATCGAGCCGAAGGTGGCGCTGCTGTCGCACTCCAACTTCGGCAGCCACGATTCCAGGGACGCGCTGAAGATGCGTACCGTGCGTTCGCTGCTGCTCAAGCGCAACCCGCGCCTGAACGTGGACGGCGAAATGCAGGGCGACACCGCGTGGGACGAAGCGCTGCGCCACAAGCTGCTGCCGGACAGCACGCTGAAGGGCCGCGCCAACCTGTTCGTGCTGCCCAACCTGGAAGCGGCCAACATCGCCTACAACCTGGTGCGCGTGTTCACCGACGGCGTGGCGATCGGCCCGATCCTGATGGGCGTGGCCAAGCCCGTGCACATCCTGACCACCAGCGCGACCTCGCGCCGCGTGCTCAACATGACCGCCATCGCGGCCGTGGATGCGCAGATCCGCAAGCAGCTGGAGGCGGAGAAGAACGCGTAAGACGTTCTTCTCACGACCGGTTGCCAGAACGCGCCCCTCGGGGCGCGTTCTGGTTTCGCGCAGCGAAACGCGGATCGGGTAGCTACCGACCGTTGGTCGGTAGGCATTGAAGAACGGGACCGGCGCACAGCGGCGGTCCCGTTTTGCATCTGACCTTCGCGACCATATGCCACAAGGCGTACGCACCCCGGTCACCGCCCTGCAACCTCCCAAGGGCCCAATACCCCCACGCGGCCCGGCCGCGGCGGTGGGCTACTGGCTCCCGCCGCCCTGGGCCCGACCAGATCCCCCTGAGTGTCCGGAGCCGTGCCATGCGCCATCGAATGACCCACCGCTACCTCAAACAGCTGTTCGCGCTGTACGCCGGCCTGGTCGGCGCGCGCTGACCCGGTAGAGCCGACCGTTGGTCGGCTGCCGCGCGCACGCGCGGCGAAGGTGATGCGGTCTCGCCGGCATGACGGGTGGCGGAACGGAGAGCAGCTGACCAACGGTCAGCTCTACCGGCGGGGTGCCCGCACTCCTCCACCCCGCACCGGTAGAGCCGACCGTTGGTCGGCTGCCCTCCACACCGCCACCGATACCCTGGCGCGCGGATGCGCCCCATCGCCCAACGGTGGGCGCTACTAGCTGCGTTTCATCCGTCGATCCGCGCGTACTGCGCCCACAGCGCGGGCAGCGCCAGGCCGGTGTGCTGCTCCCACAACGCCGGGGTATACCGGCCGTCGCGCAACGCGCCGTCCAGGGTCTTCACCAGCCCCGGGTGACGCGCCTCGCTCCACTTCAGGAACGCGCCGGTCACGCGGTAGCCGGTATCGAAGTTCTGCCCGTCCTTCACCGTCGTCGGCAGCGCCCAGCCCGCGGCCGCATTTTCCCGGCCATAGCGGTCGCGCGCGTAGTCGGCGATGCCCTCCACCAGCCAGCCCGGTACGCGTTCGTTGGCGTACTCCGGGTAGCCCTGCACGATGTGCATCGCCTCATGGGTGACCAGATCGATGTCGTCGGGGTGCTTGGCCAGCCAGGCCGGGTTGATGGTGATGGTGGCCGCCTTCTCCTTCTCGCCCACGTAGGCGATACCGTCGTAACCGGGATCGATCACGATGCGCACCTGTGCCGGTGCGCCGGGATGGAAGTCGGCCCGTTCGCGCACATAGGCCGCGAAGAACGTCTCAATGATGCGTGACCGCACCGGGGCGGCCAGCGCATCGGACGGGTCGCTGTAGGCCAGGGTCACGCCGTCACGCTGCTGGGTCGCGTCGAATGCGGCGGCATCGAACGCCACCAACGCCGCCAGCAGCACGGTCGTGCCGGCCGCTGCCTGCTTCAGAAAACCGGTCATGCCCATGCTCAGTGCTCCCCCATCGGTGCCAGAAGTTCCACCTCGGCCAGCTGCATCCGCCCCGGCGCGGCGATGCGCAGCCGGTACTCGGCATAGCGGCCGGGCCGCGCGATCGCAAACGGCCGGGTCTGCTGCGCCCAGGCGAAGTCTTCGCCGCGTCGCTGGTCCAGCGTGGTCCAGCGGCCGCCGCTGCGACGTGCTTCCAGCGTCCACGCGCCACCGCGGATCGGGGCGGTACCGCTGGTCAACGTGTACATCGAGGCGGCACCGTCGGCCACGCCGGTGAACGCGATCGTGCCCGCGCCGACCGGTACCGTGGTGGCCGCGTCGTCATCGACCAGCGCCGGCAATGCCGTGCCATCGGCGGCCTGCGCGCGCGCGCCGGTGCCCAGCAGGTTGTGCAGCAGGGCAGGGCGCTGGCCACGTGCGGTCAGCGAGCGCGGCGCGTCGTCCGGGCCGGTTCCCCACGTCGACGGTGCCGGGCCCATCACGAAGTCCAGCGTGGCACCCTTGGCGATCACCTCGTGCGGCACCCAGGTCTTCGTCCACGGCCGGCCGTTGATCTTCAGCGACTGCACGTAGACGTTGTCGCGCGAATTCTCCGGCGCGTTGACGGTCAGCACCGCGCCGCCCTGCAGCGTCACCTTCGCGTGGCGGAACAGCGGCGAGCCGATCACGTACTCCGGCGCACCCATGCGCAGCGGGTACAGGCCCAGCGAGGCCAGCACGTACCACGCCGACGTTTCGCCGTTGTCCTCGTCGCCCGGGTAGCCCTGGCCGATCTCGCTGCCCACGTACAACCGCGACAGGATCTCGCGCACGTGCTGCTGGGTCTTCCACGGCTGCCCGGCGTACAGGTACATCCACGGGATGTGGTGCGCCGGCTGGTTGCTGTGCGCGTACATGCCCATGCGCACATCGCGCGCCTCGGTCATTTCGTGGATGGTGCCGCCATAGGAGCCGGCAAAGGCCGGGTCGGCGGTTTCCGGGGTGGCGAAGAACGCATCCAGTTTGGCGGCGAGCCCGTCGCGCCCGCCGTACAGCGCGGCCAGGCCTTCGCCGTCGTGCGCGGCGGTGAAGGCGAAGGTCCAGCCGTTGGATTCGGTGTAGTCGTGGCCCCACACGCGCGGGTCGTATTGCTTGGCATCCAGCCGCCACGCGCCGTCGGCCGTGCGGCCCTGGAAGAAACCGGCGGCCGGATCGAACAGAGTGGCGTAGGTGCCGGCGCGGTGACGGAAGTAGTCGGCCTCGGTGGCGTAGCGTTCGCGTGCGGCGGTGGTGCCGGCGCGCTTGGCCAGCGCCTCGGCCATGTTGGCGATGCCGAAGTCGTTGAGCGCGCCTTCCATCGTCCACGACATGCCCTCGTGCACGTCGGCGCTGGCGTAGCCGCGGAAGGTGGAACGGTCCATGCCCTTGCGGCCGACATGGCGGTCCGGCGGCACCACGGTGGCGTTCTTCAGCGCAGCCGCGTAGGCCTCTTCGGGGTCGAAGCCACCGATCCCCTTCAGCCAGGCATCGGCGAAGGCGACGTCCGAACTGGTGCCCACCATCAGGTCGGCATAGCCGGGCGAGGACCAGCGGGCGACCCAGCCACCGGCGCGGTACTGCTCCAGGAAGCCCTGCACCAGCGCACCGGCATCGTCGGGGGTGAACAGCGCGTACGCCGGCCAGGTGGTGCGGAAGGTGTCCCAGAAACCGTTGTTGACGTACACCTTGCCGTCGCGCACCGGGGCGAAGCTGCGCACCGCGCTGCCATCGGTGTTGTCGTCGGCCGCGCTGGCCTGGCTGGCGTAGCGCCAGTCGGGCGCGGCGGCGGTGCCGGCGTTCTCATGCCCGGAGTTGGGGTACAGATAGAGACGATAGAGGCTGGAATACAGCGTGGTTTTCTGATCGTCGGTGGCATCGCCGATGTCGAACGGGGCCAGGCGCGCGTCCCACGCCTCCTGCGCGCGTGCGGCCACCCGCTCCAGATCGTCATCGGCGGCCAGTTCCAGCGCGAGATTGTGGTGCGCCTGTTCGAGCGAGATCAGCGAGGTGGCGATGCGCATGTTGACGCGACGATCGTGGCCGGCATCGAACTTGATGAAGCCGGTGGGGCGGCCGGTCTCTATGCGGCCGCTGCTGCGCCAGGGGCGGTCGAAACGGGCCACCACGTACATGCGGGTGGCGCCATTGGACAGCCCGCTGCGCGTGTCGGTGTAGCCGGACAGGGTCTGGCTGGCGGCGTCCAGCGTCAGACCGCCACGCGCATCGACATTGTCGAAGAGCAGGTTGGCGTCGCCCTGGGTCGGAAACTCGAAGCGGAACAGCGCGGCATGGTCGGTCGGCGCGATCGCAGCGGACAGACCATTGTCGAAGCGCACGTCGTAACGGTACGGCCGCGCACGCTCGTTGTCGTGCGAGAAAGACAGCGCCCGCTTGGCGCGGTCGGCGACGGGCACGCCGCGTGCAGTGGACGGCATCACCTGGAAGGTCTGGCGGTCACCCATCCACGGGCTCGGCTGATGGCTCAGGGCCAGCGCCTGCAGCTGCGGGCGGTTGGCCGCGTCGTTCTGCTCGTTCCAGCGGTACAGCCAGTTCAGTGCACCGGCATCGGTCACCGGGGTCCAGAAGTTGAAGCCGTGCGGTACCGCCGTGGCCGGGAAATTGTTGCCGCGCGAGAAGGTGCCGTTGGCCTGCGTACCGCGCGTGGTCAGCACCCAGTCCGACGGTCGCTGCGGCGCCGTGCGCGGCTGCGCATCCAGCACGATGTCATCGATCCAGCCGGACACCGGCGCACCGTCTGCAGCGGCCACCTCCAGTTCCAGCGCCACCACGCGGCGCCCGCGCAGTGCGGGGACATCGCCGAGCCGGACCGCCTTGCGCGCCCACTGCTGTGGATACAGGGTCTTCGATTCGCCCTGCGCGCGGGCACCCAGCGCTACGCCGTGCTGGTCACGCGCGGCGCTGGCCGAGACGCGTTGGCCATCGTCCAGCACCAGGTCCAGCGAGACATAGGTGGACGCAACCGTGTCCTTGTCGACGATTTCCGGCAGCACCAGCCACGACAGCGTGGTGTCGGCGTCGATGGTGAGGTCGGTGGCGAACAGCCGCGCGCGTGCCGCACCGCCCGTGCCGGTGTAGTGCAGCGCCCGCAGGCCGCTGTAGCCCACGCCGGGCTTGGCGGCATACGGCGCGCGCGGCCCATTGCCCACCGCCACGCGCAGTGCGCCCGCGCCCGCGCTGGCCGACGGCGACGGCTGCCCGGCTTCGAACGAGGTCTGCAGGCCCTGGCCGGCGGCGGGGAACGCCACGGCGGCGCAGGCCACGGCGAGGGCCAGGGGGAGGAGGGCGTGGCGGGGGTCGGACAGGGTCATGCAAGGGTCTCCCGAAAGGGCAGGCGGCAGGCAGGGCCCGCATCGGCGACCACGGCAGACAGCATCGCACCGGCCGCCACGGGGGCGGTCGAGGAAGCGATGCATGTCCGGCGGGGGACGGGCCATGCGATCGGGTGGTGGATCGGAACCGGTCCGATGCTGCAACAGGCGGACCCGCCCTGACAAGTGAAATTAGTTCGATCTAAATCGGGAATTCCACTCGGATCGGTGCAGCGTTGACAGCGGGTTTGGATCGATTTAAAAAGGTCGGTCGGATCGTCACGGCCGTCACCGGCGCCTTGCCATCCGCCACCGCGGCCAGCGGCCCCGCCGCGTTCCAGGTGCTAGAATCGCGGGCCTCGCAATTCCTTTGTGTGTCCACGCCATGAGCCATACCGCCACCGCGCCCGCCAACGCCGAGAAGCGTTACACCGTGCACCGCAGCGACCTGCCGCTGAGCTGCCCGACGCCGGAAATGGCCCTGTGGAATTCGCACCCGCGCGTGTACCTGCCGATCGAAGACGAGCCCAATGGCGAGGCCGCGTGCCCGTATTGCGGCGCGGTGTTCGTGCTCGCCGACTGACCGGCGCCAGCGTCCGTGCGCCGAATGACCGTGGTGCAGCTGCTGCCGGCGCTGCACTCCGGCGGGGTCGAACGTTCCACCCTTGAGATCGCCTCCGCCCTGGTTGCCGCCGGCCACCGGGCCATCGTCGTGTCTGCCGGCGGGCGCCTGGTCGAGCCGCTGCTGGCCAGCGGCGCCGAACACCTCACCCTGGACATCGGCCGCAAATCGCTGCTGACGCTGCGCCACGTGCTGACCCTGCGCAACCTGTTCAACGAGGTCGGCGCGGACATCGTGCACGCGCGCTCGCGCCTGCCGGCCTGGCTGGGCCTGTACGCGGTGCGCAACCTGCCCGCCGCACGCCGCCCGCACTGGGTCACCACGGTGCATGGGCTCAACTCGCCCGGCCGCTACAGCGCGGTGATGACCAGCGGCGAGCGGGTGATCTGCGTCTCGCAGTGCGTGCGTGACTTCGTTCGCCAGCATTACCCGGACGTGGACCCGCAGCGCCTGCAGGTGATCCCGCGTGGCGTGGACCCGGCGCAGTTCCCGCGCGTGCCGCGCCAGGACCGCCGCGCGCGGCTGGCCGTGGCGCAGGCGCATCCGCTGCTGGCCGGCGAGGCGCCGCTGCTGTTGCTGCCCGGGCGCGGTACCCGTCTGAAGGGCCACCGCCATGCGCTGCAACTGCTGGCCGGCCTGCATGCCGCCGGCGTGCCGGCCCGGCTGTGGATGCCCGGCACCCGCGAGCCGGGGCGTGAGATGTACGTGGCCGAGCTGGAACAGCAGGCACGCAGCCTCGGCGTGGCCGATGCGGTGCTGATCACCGCGCCCACCGCGAAGATCGCGCAGGCCTATGCGGCCAGCGACCTGGTGCTGCAGCTCTCCGACAAACCCGAAGCGTTCGGCCGCACCGTGGTCGAGGCGGTGTCGGTGGGGCGACCTGTACTGGGCTGGAACCACGGCGGCGTTGGCGAGCTGCTGCAGCACCTGCAGCCGTCCGGCGCGGTACCCTTGCACGACAGCGACGCATTGCTGGCGCAGGCCCGCCACCTGTTGGCGCAGCCGCCCACGCTGCCGTCGCGCATTCCGTTTACCTTGCAGGCGATGCAGCGTGACACGCTCCAGCTCTATGCCTCCCTCGCCGGTTGAGCCGGCCCTGATCCCCGGTTCGCCGGCGTCCCGCGCGGGCCGTTGGGCGCCGTGGTGGGTGATCGCCTTCGTGGCGATGTGGCCACTGCCCGGCGTCGCCGAAGGCGTGCTGGTGCTCGGCGCGCTGTATGCCGCCGTGCGCATGGTCCAGCTGCGGCTGGCCGGCAAGCAGCGCCTGCTCAGCAGCCCGGCGTGGGCGCTGACCAGCATCCTGTTCCTGGGGTACTGGCTGCCGCAGGCTTTTTCGGCATTCGATGCGATCGATCCGGGCACGGCCTGGCGCAAGACCGCAGCCGGCCTGCGCTATCTGCCCTTCATGTGGCTGGTCGCGATCGCGGTGGCGTCGCCGCAGCGCCGTGCGCTGACGCTGGGCGGCATCGCCACGATCACGGCGGTGTGGACGCTCGATGCGCTGGCGCAGGCAGCGTTCGGCACCAGTCCGCTGTTCTGGTCGCTGGACCAGCTCAAGTGGGCGGTCAGTGGCCACGGCCTGTGTTCGCCGCAGGAGATGGCGGCGGTAGACCGGCTCAGTGGCGTGCTGGGCCCGTGCAACCTGAAATTTGGCCAGGTATTGGCCAGCCTGTCGCCGTTCCTGCTGTTCGCCGCCGCCCGGCGTGCGGGGGTGTGGGGCTGGGCGGTGGCGGCCGCCGCCGTCGGTGCGGTGCTGGTGCTCGCCGGTTCGCGCGCGGCGTGGGTGACCTATGGCCTGGTGCTGGTGTTCTCCGGTTGGCGGCTGCTCGGCGCGCGTGCGCTGGTGGCATGCCTGGCGGTCGGGTTGGTGGGTGCGGTGGCGCTTGGCCTGGGATCGACCCAGGTACGCGAGCGGGTCGCACGCACCGCAATGGCCTGGGAAGGCGAGGGCGATGGCGTGAACCAGGCCCTGTCCGGCCGCGAACAGATCTGGAGCGCCGCCGGCTGCATGATCCAGCAACATCCGTTCAATGGCGTGGGCGCACGCGGGTTCCGCGATGCCTACCCGGACTGCAACCCGACCCCGGACCGACCGGAAGTGTGGGGCGATGGCCCGGCGCTGCATGCGCACCAGATCGTGCTGGAGATCCTCGCCGAAACCGGTGTGCTGGGCCTGCTGCTGTGGCTGGCCGCGGTCGCCCAGGCGTGGCGTGCCTGGCGCTTCGCACCGCAGGCCGCACGCGAACGCGCGCGCCCGGCCATGCTGGCGCTGGCGGTCACCGTGTTTCCGCTCAACACCCACCTGGCGTTCTATTCCACCTTCTGGGGTGGCCTGACCCTGCTGCTCGCGGCGCTGTACGCCGGCAGCCTGCTGGCGCGGGATGAGACGGACGCCGGAGCACGGTAGAGCCGACCGTTGGTCGGCTGCCGTTGTTGTTGCGGACCCCGGCAGGAGCAGCCGACCAACGGTACGGTCGGCTCTACCGGTAATAGTCGCTGCGGCCGCCTGGCTGGCGCTTGAAGCGGCGGTGGATCCACAGGTACTGGTCCGGTGCCTCGCGCACCATCGCCTCGATGGCCTGGTTCACGCGCGCGGTGTCGGCTTCCACGTCGTCGCTGGGGAAGTTCTCCAGCGGTGCGCCGATTTTCAGGAAGTACTTCCCGCCTTCACGGCGATGGAAATACGGAATGACGGCGCAGCCGGTCATCCGCGCCAACTGGTGGGTCGCGGTGATGGTGGACGCGGTGTGGCCGAAGAACGGTACGAACACGGTGTCCTTGCCGCGCATGTCCTGGTCGGGCGCGTACCACAGGAAGCCGCCCTTCTTCAGGTGACGCACGGTGGCGCGGATGTCTTCGTTGGCGTACATCGCCTTGGCGTAGCGCAGGCGGCCGAACTTTACCGCCCATTCGTACACCGGGTTGCGGTGCTTGCGGTACATGCCGGACAGGTCGACGTGATCGCACAGCAGCCGCCCACACATCTCCAGGGTCATGAAGTGGCCGGAGACCAGCA
Organism: Stenotrophomonas sp. GZD-301; assembly: GCF_049310345.1. Classification (NCBI taxonomy): domain Bacteria; kingdom Pseudomonadati; phylum Pseudomonadota; class Gammaproteobacteria; order Lysobacterales; family Lysobacteraceae; genus Stenotrophomonas; species Stenotrophomonas sp. GZD-301. The sequence continues at coordinate 34,856 of NZ_JBMOWY010000039.1, forward strand.
GCACGCCACGGCCCTCGGCCTGCATGCGCTGCAGGTGTTCCAGGCCTTCGATCCGTACCTGCGGCCGGATGCTGTCGATGCTGCCCCACCAGGCACGGGCAAATTCGAAGATGCCCACGCCGAGCGCGTCGAAGCTGTCGCGCAGCAGGCGCTGGCGCCAGGCGTCGTCCTTTTCGGGGAAGCACAGCTTCAGGTTGACCTCGGCGGCCCGCCGGCGGCTGCCGGCCAGCCGGTACGCCACCGTGCCGACGCCGCGGCCCAGTGCGCGCTGCAGCCACCACGGCAGCCGTGCGATGGCGAAGGCGCCCAGCATCACGGCGAACATCGGCCAGTGGCGGGGATTGCGCAGGGAGGGGCGGGTAGCGGTGGACGCGTTATCGGACATGCCCCGATTCTAATGGATACGCCCTTGCGGGTGCGTCCACGTGGCCGCTGCGCGTGTCTTTCGCGGGGGGCTCCCGTATCCTCTGCGCATGCGTAAAAGCCCTGTCGAATGGATCCTGCGCGGCCTGTACTCGGTCGTGCTGTACCTGCTGCTGCCCATCACCGTGTACCACCTGGTCTGGCGCGGCTTCCGGGTGCGTGAGTATTTCCAGCGCTGGGACGAGCGCTACGCGTCCTACCCGCATTCCAGTGGCCAGCCGCGGGTGTGGCTGCACGCGGTCTCGGTCGGCGAGGTGAACGCCGCCGCCCCCTTGGTCAATGCGCTGCGCGCGCAACGCCCGGACATCCGCTGGGTCATCACCACCATTACCCCGACCGGCTCCGAGCGCGTGCGCGCGCTGTGGGGCGATGCGGTGGACCACGTGTACCTGCCGTACGACGTGCCGGGCAGCGTCGGGCGCTTTCTGGGCCACTTCAAACCCAGCCTGGCGCTGATCCTGGAAACCGAACTGTGGCCGAACCTGCTGTTCGGCTGCCGCGACCGCCGCATTCCGGTGTACATCCTCAATGCACGCCTGTCGGCACGTTCGCTGCGCGGCTATCGCCTGCTGCGGCCGTTGATCGGCCGCGCGCTGCGCACCGTGACCTGCGTGGCCGCGCAGTCGGCCGACGATGCCGAGCGCTTCCTCCAGCTTGGCGCCACGCCCGAGCAGGTGCAGGCGCTGGGCAACCTGAAATTCGATATCGCCACGCCGAACGTGCAGGATTTCATCGCGCGCTTCCACGACCTGGTGCCCGCCACGCGCCCGGTGTGGATTGCCGCCAGTACCCACGAGGGCGAAGAGCAGGCCACCATCGATCTGCACCGCCGCCTGCGCGAGGCCGTGCCGGGCCTGCTGCTGTTGTGGGCGCCGCGGCATCCCGAGCGTTTTCCGCGGGTGGACGCGCTGGCCCGCGAGCAGGGCTGGAAGGTCGCCACGCGGCGCCAGCAGCAGTGGCCGCAGGCCGATACCGACGTGTTCGTGATCGATACGCTGGGCGAGCTGATGTCCTTCTACGGCTGCGCCCAGGTGGCGTTCGTCGGCGGCAGCCTGCAGGCGATCGGCGGGCACAACCTGCTCGAGCCCGCCGCGATGGGTACCGCCACGGTGACCGGCCCGCACCTGCACAACTTCGCCGAGATTTCCCGGCGCATGCGCGAAGCCGGTGCGGTGGTGATCGCCGAGGACGCGCAGGGCGTGGGCGACGCGCTGCTGACGCTGCTGCGCGATCCGGATGCACGCGAGGACATGGCCCGCGCCGGCTGTGCGCTGGTCAGCAACGGCCGCGGGGCGTTGAAGCGCACTGTGGCCCTGATCGCGCCGCAGTTGCCGCCGCCGGTAGCCTGATCGCCGGGGAAACAGCGCTGTCAGCGCGCACGCAGGGCATCACGGTGCCGCGGCGAAATTGACGCCGAGCGTGATCCAGTGACCGTCGCGCTGGTGATGCACACGACCGGCGAGCAGATCCACGCTGGCGCCTGGCCAGAGTTCACGGCGCATGCCGAACTGGCTGCTGCGCTGGCGTGCTGCATCACGGGCGGTTTCAGCGAGCAGTGACCAGCCGGGTGCGGTGGCGATCTCCATGCCGATCCCGTCGGTGCGTCCGCGGGCGCCATCGGCCTGGGCCCAGCCCACGTTGAGGTGAAGCAGGGCGCGGTCAGTGGCGCCGAGGGCGATGGTGACCGGAGCGTTGATGCCCCAGTCGTCGCTGCGCAGATGCTGCCGGTCGCTGCCCACGCCTGCGCTGAGCGCCAGGCCCCAGCGACGCTGATCGATGTCGCGCAGCACGCGCTTGGCCCCCAGCGCCCACTGCGTTGACGAGGCGGCCTGTTGATGCGTGATGCCAAGCGACCACTCGGTACCGGCGAGGGTGCAGGCGGGTACGGCAGTCCACTCACCTCCCGCATCGGTATGGCGCCCCCAGCTTTCCAGCTGGCAGCGGCCGGCATCGGTGGTGGAGGCATCGTCGACCATCAGGCTGGCGGCGGCGCGGCTGTCGAACGGAAGCATCGCCACGGCCACGAGGGGCAGGGCGAACGTACGGAAAAAGTGCATGGGCAATCTCCAGGCAAACGGAAACGCCAGCGGCACCCTTCCTGGGGTCGGTGGAACGGCGATACGGATGATGCGGAGCGGGCGAGCGTGTCAGCTGCGCCGGTGGGCCCCGTCCTGTGCGGACGGAACCGACCTTGGGGTCAGTGGGTCCGTCGGCTCAGGAGCAGCAACGAGATCGACTATGACTGTCCAAGGAGGGGGTCTCTGGCGGGAAAGGGAAGGCAGTGCGGGGCAGACCATAGTCGGCCCCTGCAGAGGGGTCAAGCCATTGCCCACGATGCGCGCAAAAAAAACCACCCGCGAGCGGGTGGTTTTCTGTTCCGTCCTGCGCCGTCGATCAGTTGACGGTGGTGCTCGGCGTGGCCGCCTTCAGCGTCAGCAGGCGGTTGACGTCCTGCAGTTCGGCGATGTCCAGCGTGCCGATCGCCTGGCCCAGCTGCAGGCGGTTCTGCAGGAAGGTGTAGCGGGCGTTGGCGTAATCGAGCTGGGCCGAGAACAGGATGCGCTGGTTCTGGATCACGTCCAGCACCGTACGCGTACCCACTTCCAGGCCAACCTGCGAGGCGTCGTAGGCGCTCTGGGCGGAGACCACGGCCAGGCGGCGGGCTTCCACTTCGCTGATGCCGGCCACCAGGGTCTGGTAGGCATTGCGGGTGTTGCGGTCCAGGGCGCGCTTCTGCTGCTCGTAACCGTCCTGGGCGATGTCGCGCTGGGCCAGGGCCTGGCGCACGCCGGACTGGGTGGCACCGCCGGCGAAGATCGGCACGCTCAGGGTCAGGCCGACGCTGTTGGTGCGCAGGTCCGGGTTGAAGGAACTGCCACTGCCGACGCCGGCATCGCCCCAGGTGGCGCTCTTGCCGTAGTTGCCGCCCAGCGACAGGGTCGGGTAGTGGCCGCCGCGTGCAGCCGACACGCCGGATTCGGCGGCGCTGACCTTCAGTTCCTGCGCCTTCAGCGCCGGGTTCTGTGCGACGGCTTCGCCGACCAGCTGGTCCACGGTGGCGTACTTGGCCGGCAGTTCCGGACGGAAGTCGGCCGGCAGCGCGCGCAGGTCGGTGACCGGCTGGCCGGTCAGTTCGGTCAGCGCCTGGTAGGCGTCGGCCAGGGTGTTCTGCGCAATGATCGTGTTGGCGCGGGCCTGGTCGTACTGGGCGCGCGCTTCGTGCACGTCGGTGATCGGTGCCAGGCCCACTTCCAGGCGCTTGTCGGCGAAGTCGAACTGCTTCTTGGCGGCCGCTTCGTTGGTCTGTGCGGCCGACAGCGATTCGATGCCCACGAGCACGTTGAAGTACGCCGCCGAGGTGCGCACGATCAGATCGTCGTTGGCCGAGTCCAGGGTGAAGTCCGCCGCCTTGCTCAGCTCGCGCTGCGAACGCAGGTTGGCGAACTGCGACCAGTTGAACAGCGTCTGGCTGCCCGTGACCGTGTAGGTGCGGCGCTTGCTGGTGGTGCTGCCGGTGTTGAAGCCCTGGTCATCGGTGCGGGTGCGGTTGAGCGCGGCCTCGCCGTTGATCTGCGGCAGCAGCGCCGCGCGCGCCTGCACGGCGCCTTCCTTGTCGTACAGACGGGTCGATTCAGCCGCGGACAGCTGCGGATCGCCGTTGCGCGCCATTTCGTAGACCTGCAGCAGGTCGGCGGCAGAGGCGGTCATCGGCAGCAGGGCGGCGGCCAGCGCAATAGCGAGGGATCGGCGGATCATTGCGGCTTCCTTGGACTCAGAGTTGGAACTGGGGCGCCGGGGCGGCACCGCGCAGGTAGTCGATATCGGTTTCGAACAGCGAATCAATGCTGCCATCGGCCTTGACCAGCACCGCTTCCATGACCGGCGAATGGCCGCGGATCACGAACAGGCGGCCACCGGGGCGCAGCCACTGGGTGAAGCGCGCCGGAACGGTGTCCACCGCGGCGGTGACACAGATCGCGTCGAAGCGGCGCTCGGTATCCCAGCTCAGCGCGTCGGCGGTTTCGATGCGGACGTTGTTGCCCAGGCCCGCAGCATCCAGGCGCGCACGCGCGGTGGCAGCCAGCGCCGGTTCGATTTCCAGGCTCAGCACTTCGCGGGCCAGTTCGCCCATGCAGGCGCTCAGGTAACCGCTGCCGGTGCCGATTTCCAGCACTTCGTCGCCCGGCTGCAGATCCAGGGCCTGCAGGGTGCGGCCTTCGATCACCGGCTTCATCATCTTCTGGCCGAAGCCCAGCGGCAGTTCGATGTCGGCATAGGCCAGGGCTTTGTGCGATTCAGCGACAAACGCCTCCCGCGGCAAACGTGCCAGTACATCGAGCACGCGAATGTCCAGTACGTCCCAGGGACGGATCTGTTGTTCAACCATCAGTTCGCGGGCGTGGGCGTAATCGATCGTCATGAGGTTCTAATCCAGCGCAGTGGGCCGGCCATTTTACCGGTGCCGGGAGCCGGCGGCGCGCTGAGAGCATCGCTGCCGTCGCGCCGGGGTCGCAGTGCCGGAAGTCACCGCGACCTCCGGTCCATTCATGTTGTTGTCACCGCCCGTGGCGGGTGGCGTACGCCCTCAGGAAGAAGGCAACGCTGGCGTCCACGTGGGCGTCGGCGTCGCACTCGGCCGGAGCCGGCCGCAGCCCGCACATCATATGCGTATGCAGCTCGCCTTTGATGAGGGTAAAGAACTGCAGCGCCGCCGTCTGGAAGTCGGTGATCTCCAGTTCGCCCCGTTCGGTGCGGGCGCGCAGGAACTCTGCCAGCGCGTCGCTGGTGCGCTGTGGGCCGGCCAGCCAGAACATCTCGCGGATCCGGTCGTCGGTGTCCGGCGCCATCATCACCCGCTGCACGGCCACGGCGGCCGGCGAGGTGATCATGGTGAAGAAGGCCTGCCCGATGCCCACCAGCTGCTCGCGCAGCGCGCCGTCGGCATCGGTGACGAACAGCGCGTCGGGCAGCATCTCGTTGCAGGTGGACTTCACAGCTTCGGCGAAAAGCGTTTCTTTATCGCCGAAATGGCTGTAAACGGTCAGCTTCGATACGCCCGCCTGGCCGGCGATGCTGTCCATGCTGACGCCGCTGTAGCCCTGGTCGACGAACAATGCCTTGGCCGCCTCCAGGATGGCCGCGCGCTTGCCCAGATCTTTCGGGCGGCCGGGTCCGGCGGCCTTGGCGGGGAGCTTGGACGGGGCAGCAGAAGACGTCGGATCGATCATGCAAACAATACTAGACCAATCGGTTCGATATTTATACTATACCGGCTGGTTCACTATTGGCCGTCATGGAATAGAGTGTCTCTTCCGTGCGGCTTCCCCGGTATTCAAGGTCCAGGACCTCATGAACAACTTGCGATGGATGGGCGGTGGGCTGCTGGCGGTGATGCTGGCGGCATGTGGCAAACAGGATGCCGAGCCGGTGGCGCCGATCCCGGTGCTGGTGGTGCATCCGGGCACGGTCAACGGCCAGGGTGTGGCGGCCTATCCGGGCGAGGTGCGTGCGCGTGAGGAAAGCCCGCTGTCCTTCCGGGTCGGCGGCAATCTGGTCAAGCGCCATGTCGATGCCGGCCAGCGCGTGCGCAAGGGCGAGGTGCTGGCCGAGCTGGACGCGGCCGACTACGCCTCCCAGGCAGCCGCCTCGCAGGCGCAGCTCGCCGCTGCCGAGGCCGATCTGGTGCGTGCCCGCGACGATCAGAAGCGCTATGCGGCACTGGCCGAGCAGCAGCTGGTCAGCCGTTCCGCACTGGATGCGCAGACCGCCGCCTTCAAGGCCGCACAGGGCCAGGCCAACGCCGCCCGCGCCAACCTGGCGGTGTCGCGCAACCAGGCCGACTACGCGCAGCTGCGCGCACCGGCCGATGGCGTGATCGCCAGCCGCCAGGCGGAGGCCGGGCAGGTGGTCAGCGCCGGGCAGACGGTGTTCACGCTGGCCGCCGACGGTGGCCGCGAAGTGCTGATCGCGCTGCCGGAAAGCACCATCCGCGATTACAAGGTGGGCCAGGCGGTCCAGGTCGAGCTGTGGAACCGCCCCGGTCAGCTGCTGCCCGCCACGATCCGCGAAATCGCCCCGGCCGCCGATGCCCAGGCGCGTACCTATTCCACCCGCGTCAGTCTGGCACCCGAAGCGCTGAGTGAAGTGGAGCTGGGCCAGAGCGCGCGCGTGTTTGCCAGCGCCGGCCGCAGCGGCACGCTGCAGTTGCCGCTGGCGGCCGTGCAGCGCGGTGCCGACGGCAAGGGCAGTGTGTGGGTGGTGGATGCGGCCAAGGGCACGCTGAAGGCGGTGCCGGTGACCGTCGGCGCCTACGGTGCCGAATCGGTGCCGGTGCTGTCGGGGGTGGGCGCGAACGACTGGGTGGTCGCCGCCGGTGGCCATCTGCTGCGCGAGGGCCAGGCGGTGACGGCGGTGGATCGCCAGAACCGCCCGGTGCTGGCGCCGGCCAAGGCCGCCGCGCCGACCGCCCCGGCCAAGGGGCACTGACCCCGTGCGCCGCTTCAATCTCTCCGAGTGGGCATTGGGCAACCGCCCGCTGGTGCTGTTTGCCATGCTCGCCTTCGCCGTCATCGGCGCCTGGTCTTACAAGCACCTGGGCCAGTCCGAGGATCCGCCCTTCACCTTCAAGGCGATGGTGGTGCGCACGATGTGGCCCGGCGCCACCGCCGAGCAGGTCTCGCGCCAGGTCACCGAGCCGATCGAGAAGGCGCTGATGAACACCGGCGAGTACGAGTTCATCCGCTCGTACTCGCGTCCGGGCGAATCGCAGGTGATCTTCATGGCCCGCGACAGCCTGCGCTCCAAGCAGATTCCGGACCTCTGGTACCAGGTGCGCAAGCGCGTGGGCGATGTCCGCGCCACGCTGCCGCAGGAGATCGTCGGGCCGTTCTACAACGATGAGTTCGGCGACACCTTCGGCAACATCTACGCGCTGACGGGCGAAGGCTTCGACTACGCGGTGATGCGCGATTACGCCGATCGCATCCAGCTGGAACTGCAGCGGGTGCCGGACGTGGGCAAGGTCGATCTGGTTGGCCTGCAGGACGAGAAGGTCTGGATCGAGCTGTCCAACACCAAGCTGGCCACGCTGGGCGTGTCGCTGCAGCAGGTGCAGCAGGCCCTTGCCGACCAGAACGCGGTGACCGGGACCAGCTTCTTCGAAACCCCCACCGACCGCGTGCAGCTGCGCGTGACCGGGCAGTTCAACAGCATCGAGGACATCCGCCAGTTCCCGATCCAGGCCGGCGACCGCACCCTGCACCTGGGCGATATCGCCGAGGTCAAGCGCGGTTTCGCCGACCCGGCCTCGCCCAAAATGCGCTTCATGGGCCAGGACGCGATCGGTCTGGCAGTGGCGATGAAGGACGGCGGCGACATCCTCAAGCTCGGCGGCACGCTGGATGCCGAGTTCGAGCGCCTGCAGAAGACGCTGCCGGCCGGCATGCAGCTGCGCAAGGTCTCCGACCAGCCGCATGCGGTGGAAGAATCGGTTGGCGAGTTCGTGCAGGTGCTCACCGAAGCGGTGGTCATCGTGCTGCTGGTGAGCTTCTTCTCGCTGGGCCTGCGCACCGGCCTGGTGGTTGGTGTGACCATCCCGCTGGTGCTGGCGATGACGTTCTTCGTCATGCATTACTTCGGCATCGGCCTGCACAAGATCTCGCTCGGCGCACTGGTGCTGGCGCTGGGGCTGCTGGTGGACGATGCGATCATCGCGGTGGAAATGATGGCCACCAAGATGGAGCAGGGCTACGACCGCCTGCGCGCGGCCAGTTTCGCCTGGGAATCGACCGCCTTCCCGATGCTGACCGGTACGCTGATCACCGCCGCCGGCTTCCTGCCGATCGCCACGGCCGCGTCCAGTACCGGTGAATACACCCGCTCGCTGTTCCAGGTGGTGACCATCGCGCTGGTGGTGTCGTGGATCGCCGCGGTGCTGTTCATTCCCTATCTCGGCGACAAGATGCTGCCGGACCTGTTCAACCCGCAGCCGCCCAAGCCGACCAGCCTGGCCGGACGCTGGCGCGCGCGGCGCGTGCAGTGGGCCGACCGCCACCCGGCCTTCGCGCGCTGGATCGCGCCGAAGGAGCACGCGCACGACCACGATCCGTACCAGCGCCCGTTCTACACGCGCTTCCGCCGGTTCCTGGATCGCTGCCTGCGCCATCGCTGGTGGGTGATCGCGGCGACCATCGCGCTGTTCGTGTTCTCGCTGATGCTGTTCCGCTTCGTGCCGCAGCAGTTCTTCCCGGACTCGACCCGGCCCGAGCTGATGGTGGACATCGAACTGGCCGAAGGCGCGTCGCTGGCCGCCACCCAGGCACAGGCGACCAAGCTGGAGAAGCTGCTGAAGGGCCGCGACGGCATCACCAACTACGTGGCCTACGTCGGCACCGGTTCGCCGCGCTTCTACCTGCCGCTGGATCAGCAGCTGCCGGCCACCAACTTCTCGCAGTTCGTGGTGCTCACTGCCGATGCCAAGGCCCGTGAGGCAACCCGCGACTGGTTGATCAAGGACGTGATCAAGCAGTTCCCGGACGTGCAGATGCGCGTGACCCGCCTGGAGAACGGCCCGCCGGTCGGCTACCCGGTGCAGATGCGCGTCTCCGGCGAGCATATTGCGCAGGTGCAGGCGATCGCACGGCAGGTCGAGGCCAAGGTCCGCGAGAATCCGCACGTGATCAACGTCAACCTGGACTGGAGCGAGCCGAGCAAGGTGGTGCGGCTGGTGATCGACCAGGACCGCGCTCGCGCGCTGGGCGTGAGCAGTGCCCAGGTGGGCCAGTTCCTGAGCAGCTCGCTGTCGGGGATGCGGGTGAGCACGTATCGCGAAGGCAACCGCCAGATCGAGATGCTGCTGCGCGGGCCGGACAACGAACGCGCCCAGCTGGATCTGCTGGCCAGCCTGGCCATTCCGACCAGCAGCGGTACCCCGGTGACGCTGTCGCAGGTGGCGCGCCTGGAGTACGCCTTCGAGGACGGCATCATCTGGCACCGCAACCGTCTGCCCACGGTGACCGTGCGCGCCGACATCGGCGACGGCATGCAGGCGCTGGACGTGGTGCAGCAGATCCTGCCGACCCTGGACGGCATCCGTGCCGACCTGCCCAGCGGCTATCTGCTGGAAACCGGCGGTACGGTGGAGGATTCGGCACGCGGGCAGGACTCGATCAAGGCCGGCATGCCGCTGTTCCTGATCGTGGTGGCCACGCTGCTGATGCTGCAGCTGCGCAGCTTCTCGCGCGCGGCGATGGTGCTGGTCACCGCGCCGCTGGGCATCATCGGCGCCACGTTGTTCCTGCTGCTGTTCCGCGCCCCGTTCGGCTTCGTGGCCCTGCTCGGTACGATCGCGCTGGCCGGCATGATCATGCGCAACTCGGTGATCCTGATCGACCAGATCCAGCAGGACATCGACGCCGGCCACGACCGCTGGCACGCGATCATCGACGCCACCGTACGCCGTTTCCGCCCGATCGTGCTGACCGCGCTCGCCGCGGTGCTGGCGATGATCCCGCTATCGCGCAGTGCGTTCTACGGCTCGATGGCGATCTCGATCATGGGCGGCCTGATCGTCGGCACCGTGCTGACCCTGGTGTTCCTGCCGGCCCTGTACGCGGCCTGGTTCCGGGTGAAGCCGGATGAGGCGAAGACCACCGGGGAATAACGGCAGGCGGCCACGCGCAGCCGAACCGGTGGGGGCCACACAACGCCCTCACCGGCTCTACCGGGAAACATCGCCGCGCCGCCCCACCGAGGTAGAGCCGACCGTTGGTCGGCTGCTCTCCGCTCCGGCACAGCAGAAGCAGCCGCGCGATGCGCGGCC